>JAHWKY010000051.1 GCA_019347575.1 Actinomycetota bacterium
TACGCAAGAGTATAGCTATAACAGCACTGTCGCCTGTACCTTCCGGGGCATGGACACCACACCCACCACCACACCCTTCCACACCGAGGTCGCTGTCGTCGGCGCCGGCTTCGCCGGCCTGCAGGCGGCCCTCGTGCTCGGCCGTGCCCAACGCCAGGTCGTCGTCGTGGGCCACGGACCCACACGCAACGCCGAGGCGTCCCACACGCACAACCTCTTGACACGCGAGGGCGCGACACCGAGCGAGCTACTCGCGGCCGGCCGGGCTGACGCGGCGGCGTTGGCCAACGTGACGCTGCTGGACGCGCTCGTGGACGCCGTGCTGCCGCCCGATGGCGAGGGTGCGCCGCTGCGCCTGCGACTCTCCGACGGCAGGGCGCTCATCGCTGACCACGTCGTCCTGGCGACCGGGGCACGCGACGCGCTCCCGCCCGTCCCCGGGCTGGTGGACCTCTGGGGCCGCCGAGCCCACTCGTGCCCATTCTGCGACGCCGCCCCCTACACGGGTCGACGGCTGCTGGTCCTCGCCGGGCAGGACGCAGCCCATCACCTGCAGACGCTGCTCTCGGGGTGGACAGACGAGATCACCGTGCTCGACCCCGACGACGTCGCGGTCCTCGAGGAGCGTGACGGCGATGTCGCGGCCCGCACCCACGACGGTCGCGACGTGCGCGCTGACGGCGTGTTCGTCGCCACGACCCCCCTTCCGCGGCTCGATCCCGTCGCGGACCTCGAGCTCGCCCACCGCGGCCCATATCTGGCGGTCGACGCCCACCAGCGCACGACGCTGCCCGGGCTGCTCGCCGTGGGTGACTGCGCCTGGCGCGATGGTGCGTCCGCCCCAGGAGGGCAGGTCGTTGCCGCGCTCGCCGAGGGCGCCGCCGCGGCCATGACAATCATCGTCGCCCGGACGGGCTTGACCGTCCCCGAGCCACCGCCCGCCGCCGCACCCGCTCGGACTGCAAGAGCGGGCGCGTCGCACGGGCGCCCGCCTGACGCCCCGGAAGACACGACCGCCGTTGAGTTCTGGGAGTCCCGCTACGCCGAGCGCGACCGGGTATGGACCGGCCGACCCAACCGCGGCCTCGTGGAGGCGCTCGTTGACATCGCACCCGGGACCGCGCTCGACCTCGGCTGCGGCGAGGGCGGCGACGCCGTCTGGCTCGCCGAACAGGGTTGGGACGTCACCGCCGTCGACATCGCCGGCACCGCGCTGCGTCGCGGCGCAGCCGCGGCTGCCGACCGCGGGGTGGCCACGCGCGTCACATGGATGCAGGCAGACCTCGCCGACGGCGTGCCCGAAGGCAGCTGGGACCTGGTCGTCGCGTCGTACCTGCTCTCCCCCGTCGCGCTACCGCGCGAGGTCGTGCTACGAGCGGCACGCGACCGCGTAGCTCGCGGCGGCCTGCTCATCATTCTGTCCCACCTCGCGGCAACGCCGGGAAGCTCCCCGCCGGCCCACGTGGACTTCCCGAACGTGGACGAGCAACTCGCCGCGCTCGATCTTGACAACGACTGGGACGTGCTCCGGGCCGAGCTACTCCACCCCCGAATGCTGGCACCGGATGGCACCGTCACCCATCGTGAGGACAGCTGCCTGGTCGCACGCCGCGTCCGCTGACAACCGGCTGCGGAGAGCCGCCGTCAGCTACCAGTGCACGCGGCGGGGTCCGACGGCGTCACGACGTCTTCAGTCAGAGCATTATGGGACATTCCAGCCCGTGCGGTCCCACGCGCAGAACCACGGCGATGTAGCGGTCCGTGAGACGCCGGCGCATCCCCGTTGCGGGCGGCAAAATCTCGCTCGGCGGTCCGCGCCCACAAGAGATGCGGTCCCGCGAGCAGCACGGGTCCGTAAGCCCACGAGCCGCGGTGCACCTATGCGAAGCCGGAACCGTACGTGGCGGCCGTTCGCCGGGTGCAGGCATCCAGCCGTGACGGTCGGGTGTTACTTCGGCGGCTCAGTCGACCGCCGGAAGAAGATGACGACCTATTCGGGCTGATCATTGGCCCCTTCGGATCCGTCGAGGTCATCGGGGAGAACCGCCACGGACTTGCTCTTACGGTATGAGAGAATTGGGTGTCGATTCGTTGAGGCGATCTACGTGCCACCCATGGACGCCATGCTTGACATCGAGGTGAGCCGCCGCGCGTTCGAGCAACGGGCCTGGGTCAAAGCCTGGGAGGCCCTCGCAAAGGCAGATGCGGCTACGGCGCTCGATGCCGCCACTCTGGAGCAACTTGCCCGGACGGCCTACATGCTGGGTCGGGACGACGACTACTTGTCGGGCCTCGAACGCGCACATCATGCGCATCTGAAGGATGGCGACGTCGCGGCGGCCGCCCGCTGCGCCTGGTGGATCGGCCATCACCTGCTGTTCCGCGGCCGAGCCGGACCGGCCGCCGGGTGGTTCGCCCGGGGGCAACGGCTCCTCGACTCGAGTGGCCTCGATTGCGTGGAGGTCGGGTGGCTGAAGCTCCCCGATGTCATCAAGGACCTGTCGCGCGGACGTGACGCCGAGGCCGCAGCCACGGCAGCGGCCACCGCCGAGATCGCCGAGCGGTTCGGGGACCAGGACCTGCGCGCGCTTGCCGTGATGGAACGGGGCCGGGCACTGGTGGGAGCAGGCGACCGGGAGCAGGGCCTCGAGCTCCTCGACGAGGCCATGGTCGGTGTAACCACGGGCGACCTTTCACCCCTCGTGGCGGGGATCGTCTACTGCAACACGCTCGCGTTCCTCGCCCGCATCTTCGAGCTAGCCCGTGCGCGGGAGTGGACGGCAGCGCTCACCGCGTGGTGCGACGCCCAGCCCGAGATGATCGCCCACAACGGTCCGTGTCGCGTTCACCGAGCCGAGATCATGACGCTGGAAGGCGCCTGGAGCGATGCTCTCGACGAGCTGCGGGACCTGGAGCAGCACTACACCGCCGGGGTGCTCAACGAGCGCGCGCAAGGAGACGCGGCCTACCGGAAGGGGGAGCTTCACCGCCTACGGGGCGAGCTCGGTGCAGCGGAGACCGCGTACGCAGACGCCGCCCGGCTGGGTCGCGACCCGCTTCCCGGACTTGCCTTGCTCCGGCTCCGGCAGGGGGACCTGCGTGCCGGGGTGTCGGCCATCGAGCGGGCACTGGCCGAGACGACCTCACCACTCGAGCGGGCTCCGCTGTTGGCCGCCCAGGTCGAGCTCGCACTGGCGGACGCCGACGTCGGCCCGGCTCGCGAGGCGGCGTACGAGCTCGAGCAGATCGCCTCCGCCGGAACCAGCCGGGCCCTCATGGCCACCGCGCGGGACGCTGCCGGCCAGGTCGCGCTGGCCGAAGGTGATGCAGCTGCAGCTCTGCGCAACCTCCGTCCCGCCTGGTACGCCTGGCAGGGTTTCGGGGCGACCTACCCGGCGGCATGGACCCGCGTCCACATCGGCCTTGCCTGCCAAGCTCTGGGTGACCACGAGGCGGCGTCGCAGGCGTTCGAGTCGGCCAGGGACGTCTTCCGACAGCTGGGCGCCGCTTGGGACCAGGGAAGGGTCGAGTCGCTGCTGTCGCCGGGGCACGGCAAATCGTCGTCGCATGGCCTCACGGCACGCGAGCTCGAGGTCCTCGGCCTGGTTGCCACGGGTAGCACGAACCGTGAGGTGGCCGCGACGCTGTTCATCAGCGAGAAGACCGTCGAACGGCACGTCAGCAACATCTTCACCAAGCTGGGGGTCCCCAACCGGGCGAGCGCCGGCGCGTACGCCCACGACCACGGCCTGCTCTGATCGACCGGGGGATTCCCCCCAAGACCCGCGCCTTCGCGGTTTGGGTGGTTGTCCCGAAGCGCTGCGACCCCGCTGGTTCGTAGTGTCCTGAAGACCACCGAACAGCGAGGAACCACCATGCGCACGCTTCTGAAGGTCGACATCCCGGTACAGACCGGCTCCCGAGCCGTCCAGGACGGAACCCTGGCGGAGACCGTCAAGAAGGTCTTCAGCCAGATCACCCCCGAGGCCGCCTACTTCTCCGCGGACGGCGGTGTCCGGTCGATCCACGCCGTGTTCGACCTGGCCGATCCGACCGACATCTGCCCCACGCTCGAGCCGTTCTTCACGGACCTCGGACGCCAACTGCGAGCTCGTGCCCTGCATGAACCAGGAAGAGCTGGAGGCGGGGATGGCCAAGCTGTTCGGCCGTGCCTGACACTCCTCCCAGACGCAGGAGAACCACCATGCCATCGAACATCGAACTCGTGCAGCAGATCTACGCCGCCATCGGTCGCGGCGACATCGGCACCGTGACCGCCATGATGACCAACGACGTCGAGATCCATGTCCCAGGCCCCGACGTGATCCCCTTCACGGGCACCTTCCGCGGCGCGGACGGTGTCGGGCAGTTCTTCCAGTCCATCGGCGCCAACTGTGACGTGGTCGCGCTTCAGCCCACCGAGTTCGTTGCCGATGACGATCACGTCGTGGTGGTTGGCAGCGAGACCCTGACGGCGAAACCGACGGGCCGCTCGTGGTCCACCGAGTGGGCGATGGTCTGGACGATCCTCGAAGGCAAGGTCTCGTGCCTTCGCGAGTTCCACCAGACCCACGCCATCGCTGCTGCGTTCGAATGAGTCGCCAAGCCGCGCGCCGGCGACCGGTCGGAACGCCGCCGGCTCTCGATCCGTCGCGGTCGAGCGCTACGGACCACCGAACACATCGACGCGACGACCCATCATCACCCCGGCGACGTCGGGTGTTTCGCACCAGAGGTCGGCTCGCCCAGAATCACGGTTAGCGTGCCCATGTGCAGATCTTTCTTGCCTATCGGGCACCCTGCTTGCATAATGTAAGCATGCCGAACGTACTCGTCCGTGATCTGCCCGACGACGTCCACGCTGAGCTCCAGCGCCGTGCCGAAGCGCGGGGGCAGTCGTTGCAGCAGTACCTGGCCGCGGAGCTCACGCGTTTGACCGGCACGCCGCCCCTGGATGAGGTGCTGGCGCGGATCTCGGGCCGGCGTGGGGGTCGCGTGGGGCTGACGCAGGCGGTTGAGGATCTGGACGCCGAGCGGGGCGGCCGGTGATCGTGGTCGATGCGTCCGTGCTAGCGAACGCGATCGGGGATGACGAGGCCGACGGACAACTGGCCCGCGACGCGATCGGTCAGGGTGGGGGTGCGAGCGCTCCCGATCTGGTCGATGTTGAGACGGTGGCGGTGCTGCGCAAGCGCTGGCTGGCCGGAACGCTGCCAGCACGGCGGTTCGCCTCGGCAGTGCGTGACCTCGAGGACCTGGCGCTCGACCGGTACCCGAGCCTGCGGCTGATGTGGCGCGCCTACGAGCTGCGTGACAACGTGACCCCCTACGACGCTGCGTACGTGGCGCTAGCCGAGGCGCTGGACTGCCCGCTGGTGACCGCGGATGCTCGTCTGGCCAAGGCACCGGGTATCCGGTGCGAGGTTGAGCTGGTCACGGCTCCGGGATGACGGCCTGCTCGCTCACGCGTCACGGTCTTCGCCTGGTCATCGCCCTCGGGTCGCCGCCGTCCTCGAAGGAGGCTCGCCCCACCCCTAGCGCGTCTGGGCGACGATTCAGTACACTAGGTTAAACGAATGCGAGGAAGCGGGATGGACGCGTGGGTGCTCGTGACGGGGGCGGCCAGCGGTATGGGGCGGGTCGTCGCCGAGCGACACCTCGCGGCGGGGCGGACCGTCGTCGGACTCGACCTCAACCCGGCGGGGCTCGAGGAGCTCGCCCAGGCGCACCCGCGCCTGCGCCCGTTCGAGGTGGACGTGTCCGACACGCGCGCCGTCGAGAAGGTCGTCACCGAGGCGGTGACCGAGCTAGGCGCACCGGCGCTGGTCTACACCGCCGCTGGGATCGGCCACACCGGGCGCATCTCCGAGACGCCGGCCGAGCGCACGCTCGCGCTGATGAACGTCAACTACGGGGGGACCGTCAACACGATCGCCGCGGTGCTCCCCGCGCTCATGGAGACAGGGTCAGGACGGCTGGTCGTGTTCGCCTCGCTGGCCGGTTGGGTGCCGGCGAGGAGCACCGGCCCCTACTCCGCGACCAAGGCGGCGGTGGTCCGTTACGCTGAGATACTGCGCTACGAGCTGCGGGGGACCGGCGTCGAGCTGACGTGTGTGTGCCCTCCAGCCGTCGATACGCCGTTGCTGGCCGACATGCCTGCGGCGCACGAGGGCCTCAAGTACGTGCCGGCGCTGAGACCCGAGGAGGTCGTCGATGCGATCGACCAGGCGGTCGCCAAGGGACGCTTCTGGGTCTTCCCGGGGCGGGGGACCGCCCTGATGTCGCGCTTCCGCCGTCACTTCCCCCGGACGCTGTGGCGGCTGCTCGACCACCTGCTCCCGAACGCCTGAGCCGACCGTGATCTGCTGCCTGCTCGCCGCCGCCATCATCGCCTTCTGGAAGCAGCTCGGGCGCGACGTCATGGCACGGCTGCGTGGACGCACGGTCGAGGACGAACCGATCCCCGTCCCTACGCCACGGATCGAGGTGACACCCGCGCCCGAGCCTTCCGGGCACGGCGATCTGGTCGGCGTGGGGTCGTGACGCGACCGGCCCGATGACCGTGGCCAGCCCGGCCATCCGGCTGCGGAACGCCCTGGGACGCGACACGGGCCCCGCCATGCGCGTGGCGACCGCAGCCGCGATCGCGGTCCTCGGCGTCGGGGCCGGTCTGGTCGCCTACCGCTGGTTCCTGGCGCGCATGATCGACGTCGGGTGGGTCGCGCTCCAGGCCGAGGGCGGCAGGGTGTGGCGCTCGTTCGAACCGTTCGGGGCCTCGCCCTGGTCGCTCGTCCTCGTGGGTGGCGTCGCGCTGGCCGCCCTGGCGGGGCGCGGAGGTCACCTCGGCCGGTCGTTGGCGCTCGCGGCGCTCGTGCTCGGGATCGTCTTCCTGGGCTGGAGCGAGGTGCAGCACCACTGGCTCGGCTGGATCGACGTCACCGAGGGAGGGTGGCGCTTCTGGCGCGATCAGCTGTTCCACGCCCCGGGGTTCGTGCTCGTCCTGGGCGGCTGGACGCTGGCCCGACGCGCGGTGGAGGACCAGCGTGACTGAGGTCATCGACGCCTGGATCCAGCCCTGGACCACAGAGGTCGTGGCGGGCATCCCTGAGCGCAACTGGGAGCTGGCACGGGCCTACGGCAACGCCGGTCGGCTCATGGCCGGCATCACGATCGAGAAGATGATCGCGGAGATGGACGCGGCCGGGGTGGGTCGAGCCCTGTGCTCTGCGGGGCCGCTCGTCGCCAACGACGTCGTGCTCGAGGCGGTGAAGGCCCACCCCGATCGGCTCGTCGGCGTGGCCAGCGTCGACCCGTGGGGCCTCGGCGGGGTCATGGGGGCGGTGCGCGAGTTGCGTCGCCTCGTGGAGGACCACGGCTTCAAGGGCCTCAAGCTCGAACCGTTCATCAACGACCGCGTCCTGACCGAGCCGCGCTGGTACCCGCTGTACGCGGCCTGCGTCGACCTCGGCATCACGCTGCAGACGCAGGTCGGCAACACCGGCCCGCCGACCTACCCGTCCGAGACCGGAAGGCCGCTGTACGTCGACCGCATCGCGGTGGAGTTCCCGGACCTGCGCATCGTGGCGGGCCACATCGGCTGGCCCTGGACCGACGAGATGATCGCCATCGCGTCGAAACATCTCAACGTGTGGATCGACACCAGCGCCTACCCGCCGAAGCGCTACCCGCCGTCGTTCGTTCACTACCTGCGGACGTGGGGGAGGAGCAAGGTCATCTGGGCGAGCGACTGGCCCATTCTCGACTTCGACCGCGCCCTGGCCGGGATCGACGACCTCGACCTGGCGGACGAGGTGCGTCGCGCGTTCCTGCACGACAACGCGGTCGCGGCGTTCGCGCTCGAGGACCGCGCGTGAACTTCGGGTTCGACGAGCGCGAACGGGCGTGGCGCGACGAGGTCCGTGCGTTCGTCGAGACCATCGACGGCGACCGCGTGCTCGAGCTGCGTCGGGAGATGGACGAGCTCGACATCGAGCGACACGCCGTCACCTTCTACCGCGAGCTGTGCGACCGCGGCTGGGTGGGTCTGGCGTTCCCGGAACCGTGGGGTCGGGGCGCGACCGTCACCGAGCGGATGATCATCCACGAGGAGCTCGACGCGGCCGCGCTGCCGCTTTGGGGCATGGAGACCAGCGAGGCCATCGGCTGGATGCTGGTGCGAAGCGGCCCGCCCGAGCTGGCCGAGATCCACCTTCCCCGCATCCTCGATGGCTCGTGGCAGTACTCCGGCGCCTACAGCGAACCCCAGGCCGGCAGCGACCTGCTGGCGCTCTCGACGCGGGCCGAGCGACGGGGTGAGGTCTACGTCGTCAACGGCGCCAAGCTGTGGACGTCGTCGGCGCACCTCGCCGACTGGATCTTCGCCATCGTCCGCACCGATCCCGCTTCGAGGCGACACCACGGGCTGTCGATGCTGCTGATCGACACGGCCTCTCCGGGTGTGGACGTCCAGCCGGTGCGGGTCATGGGCGGCTGGCGCGTGAACGCGGTGTTCTTCGAGGATGTCGAGGTGCCGGTGGGCAACCTCGTGGGCCAGGAGCACGAGGGCTGGTCGGTGCTCGCCACGGCACTGAACGAGGAGCGCTCGATGAGCTTCGGGGGGCGCGAGGCACGCCTGTTCCTCACGCGTGTGCTGCACCGCTTCGCCGGGCACACCGACGAGCTCGCGCCCCGCGACCTCGAGGCCATCGGCCGTCTCGCGACCGAGCTGGAGGTCGACCGGCTGCTGAACCTCCGCGTCGCCGCGATGGCCGAGCGCGGGCTTCCGCCGGCCGCCGAGTCATCGATGAGCAAGGTGTTCGGCTCCGAGTTGGCCCAGGACGTGGCGGCGTGGCTGACGGATCTGTTCGGGACGTCGGCGCAGGTGCCGGACGCGGCCGACACGCTCGTGGCCGACGCGGAGCTGTTCCAGCACACGGCGACCGTGTTGACGATCATCGGCGGGACCAGCGAGGTCCAGCGCAACATCGTCGCGACGCAGGGCCTCGGCCTGCCCAAGGGGTTCTGATGCTCGACGAGCGGTGGGGTGAGGACGAGGCGGCACTCGCGACGGGGCTGGCAGAGGTGCTCGCAGGCGTCTGCGGTACCGACGCCGTCCGAGCGGCCGAGGCCGCGGACGACGGTCGCGACCCCGACGTCGAGCAGGCCCTCGACCGGTTCGGCCTGTGGGACCTGCCGGGCGACGTCGGACTCGATGCCGTCGCTGCCTGGGAGCTCGGGCGTGCCCTCGCCCCGGTCCCGTTCGTCGAGACCGTGCCGGTGCGCCGCGTGCTCGATCTCGACGCGGCGTTCGCGCCGCGTGGGTGGGCGCCGGCCGCGTGCGCGTCGGCCGTGGTGGGGGACGGCGGGGCGCTGCAGCTCGTGCCGGTCACGGGACCGGCCCGACGCACGAGCGCCGGTGACTTGCTCGTCCAGGTGGGAGCCGGGGACTCGGCAAGCGAGGTGGTCGGCGACGCCGCTGTGGCCGATCGGCTCGCACGCCTGATATGGCTGATCGATGCCGCGCGCCTGGTCGGAGCGGCCGAGGCGGCGCTCGAGGTCGCCGTCGCCTACGCGAGCGAGCGCGAGCAGTTCGGCCGCCCTATCGGTTCGTTCCAGGCCATCGCCCACCGTCTCGTCGACGCGCGCACCGCGGTCGACGGGGCGGGGTTGCTCGTGCGGAAGGCGACGTGGCTCGCCGCCGAGGTCGGCGACGGCGCCCCGCCGGTCCCGTTCCCGGCGATGGTTCGGTGGAAGGCGGTCACCGCGGCTCGGCTCGTGGCCGCGACGGTCCACCAGACGCTCGGGGGCTACGGCTTCGCCCTCGAGCACGACGGTCAGCTCTACAGCCGCCGGATCCGCGCCTGGATCCTGCGCTTGCCCCGTCCGGAGGACGGGCTCGTCGACGTCGCCCGTCAGCTCCTCGATCCCGCCCGTCGTGACGCGGTGCCGTGGCTGTGGCACCACGAGCGGGGCGCGCCCCGCCCGCGATGGGCCGTCGAACTCGACGATCGCGGTCTGGGCTGACGGCGCCCCAAGGGCGGCACGCTCCCGCCCTGTCCGCCTGTCCGTGCGGGCTGCCCGGGGCAGCGACACACTCGATGGTGCTGCACTACGGGAAGGGAGCGGCATGAAGCACGATGAGTTCATCGGCTTGGTCCAGTCACGGGCCCGGCTCGACTCGCGCGGGGCGGCGGAGTCGGCGACGAGGGCGACGCTGACCACGCTCGCGGAACGTCTCGGGGGAGGCCTGCCGTCCAACCTCGGGGCGCAGCTACCTCCCGAGATCGGCCGCCACCTCGAGGACGGCGACGGTGAGCGGTTCGACATCGGAGACTTCTGGGACCGCGTCGCCGAGCGCGAGGTCCACGTCGTCGAGACTCCGGAAGCCGCGTTCCACGCGCGTGCGGTGATGTCGGTGGTCGCCGAGGCCGTCGGTGGCGACCAGCTACAGCGCATCCAGGATCAGCTCACGCCCGAGTGGTCGGATCTGTTCGACTTCTCGTTCGTCGAGGACGCCGCAGGAACGTGACCGATCGCCCGCGACCGGTGCGTAGGCCCGCGACTCCTCACGGGCCGTGTCACGCCGACAGGCGGTGAGCGAGGTAGCTCAGCGACAACGGGTAGCGGTAGTCGATGCCCCCGTGCTTGGCGTCGAACAGCTCGTGGTGGACATCGATGATGCCGATCGCCTCCAGCTCGGCGACGAACGCCTGCATCCCCAGGTCGAGGTACCACTCGTCCTTCTTCCCCGCGTCCAACCAGATGGCCCGCTGTGAGCGCAGTGCGTCGGTGTGTCGAGCGACCATCCGCACCGGGTCCCAGTTCAGCCACCGTCGCCACACGTCGGGGATCAGCTGCCCGGTACCCACATCGAACGGCAGGTGCACGGTTCCGTCGTCGTCGGCCGAGAAGCACGCCGCCACACCGTACGTCAGGATGAGGTTGTCGTCGTGCTCCTTCCTCATCGCGGGGCGCGAGAAGAAATCATCGATGAACGCCTGGTAGGAGCCGTCGTACTCGTCACGCAGCGCCCGCGCGGCATCGGCGAACCCGGGGATGTAGCAGAACTCGTACAGCGCATCCCCGGCGTGCGACGCGAGCCCTCCGAACAGGTCGGGGCGGAGCATCGGGGTGATCATGGCGCCGAAGCCCCCCGAGGACTTGCCCTGCACGCCGCGGTGGTCGCGGTTCGGGAGCGTGCGGTAGTGGTCATCCACCCACGGCACGATCTCGTCGCACAGGTAGGTGTGGTAGCGGCCGGTGCCGGGGGAGTCGACGTACTGACTGCCCCCGTACCGGGTCCACGCATCGACGAACACCAGGATGCACGGTGGCGCCGCGCCGGACGCGAACAGCTCGTCCGCCGCCTCGGGGAACGTCGGCCGCCACGGTGACCGGTTCGTCCACATGGTGGCCTGACCCGTGTAGCCGATCAGGACGTAGATCGACGGGTAGCGGCGGTCGTCGTCGTGGTAACCGGGTGGGAGGTAGATCAGCAGCGGCCGCTCCGCCGGGTCATCGAGGAGGTTGTCGGCCAGCACCTCGCTGGAGAACACGTGCTCCTCGAGCGTTCCCTCCAGGGGGGTGTGCATGCAGGCTCCGGTCGCCGTGGACCCGAGCGACCGTAGTCAACCGGGCGCAGCTCGCCGCGTCCTCGCACCGAGGTTCGAAGAGGTCTGGCAGGCTCGACATCCGGATTCTCCCCTGTCTCGAGGAGCCGCCCGTGATCATCGCCCGGTCCCTGGCCCTGTTCGCCCTCGCCGCGGTCGCCGAGATCGGTGGGGCGTACCTGGTCTGGCTCGGCCTACGCGGAGATCGGGGCTGGCCCTGGATCGTGCTGGGAGGGGTGGGGCTGACGCTGTACGGGGTCGTGGCGACGTTCCAACCGGAGGCCAACTTCGGCCGGATCTTCGCCGCCTACGGCGGGGTGTTCATCGCCGGGTCGCTGCTGTGGGGCGTGACGTTCGAAGGGTTCCGCCCCGACCGGTGGGATCTGATCGGTGGCGCCATCAGCCTCCTCGGGATGGCCGTGATCATGTACGTCCCCCGAGGCTGAAACGGTCGGACCCCCTTCCCCCACGCGAGGCGGAGAGGGCTGGTGGCGTCAGGACGTGAAGTCCCCGATGTCCTGGGCCCCGGTCCGGCGCAGCTCCTCCGGCGTCAGAGGGAAGACGTGTCGCGCCGTGCCAGCGGCCGCCCACACCTCGTCGAAGGTCGCCAGGTGTGGATCGAGGTAGACGGGGATGTCGCGGGCGTGACCGAAGGGCGGCGTCCCGCCGATCGAGAAGCCGGACGCGGTGCGGACCTCGTCGGCGTCGGCCTTGCGGACGCGAGGCACGCCGAGCAACTGCGCCAGCGCCGCCTCGTCGACGCGCTTGCTGCCCGACGTCAGGGCGACGACGGGTCGCTCCGTCCCGTCGTCGTCGATCGCGACGAAGACCAGGGACTTGACGATCTGGTCCACCTCGCACCCGATGGCACGCGCCGCATCCTCGGCCGTGCCGGTGCCCTCCGGGTACGCGACGGCGCGGATCTCGATGCCCAGCTCCCGTGCCGCCGTGACGAACCGCTCGTGTCCATCAGCCATCCAGGCGCCACCTCCTCGTGACGCGCGCGATCGTAACGACGCAGTACGCACGTTCCGCGCGCGCGCACGCCCCGAACCTCGCTGTGTCTAAGGAACTCGACTACTTGGATGCAGTCGCATGCACCCAGGTATTCAAGTTCGGGCGTAGCGGGTGCGGATGTCGGCGGGGGTGGCGGGGGAGAGGTCGTGCTCGGCAGCTAGCTCGACCGCCCACTCGACCAGGTCGGCGTTGGTCGCCTCCGGGAAGGCCCCGGGGTTGTCGCCGATCCCCACCCGGATGTGCCAGCCGCGCTCCAGCGCCCCGCGCAGCAGCGCCTCGGTGCGCTCGCGCGTGGTCATCTCGTAGGGCACGAGCATGATCTCGGCGTCGAAGTCGTCGGGGATCTGCGACACGAACGCGTCGAGTCCGACGACGTCCGCGAACGGTCCCTTCATCCAGGTATCGGTGAGGAACACCTTGAGGTTCACCGGCGTGGTGAGCATCCCGCACCGGGCCGCGAGGATGGCCCAGCGCAGCTCGCCGAGCTCGAACGCGGCGACCGTCGGGATGAGCCCGCGGCGCTGGATCTCGGTGAGCTCGGGCGGGGCGTCGGGGCGGTCGGTGTCGCCGTCGAGGGCGGTGTTGGCGCGTAGCCGCTGCTGCTCGTGGTCCCACATCGTGCGGCGGAAGTGCTGCACGACGTCGAACGGGGCGAACTCGAGGCCCGGCCCCTTGGCGGGCGGATCGTCATCGAGCGCCCACACGTGGCTCATGTCCCCGAGGTAGCTGGGGTAGCACATCGCGTCGACCTCGCCCCCGATGCCCGCCATCGCCTCGCGGTAGATGCCGTGACCGGTCCAGTCCTGGCTGCCATCGGGATCGCGCGCGTGGAAGTGCAGCACGGCCGCGCCTGCTCGCGCCGCTGCGACCCCGGCGGGGATGACCGCGTCCGGGGCGTAGGGGACGTGGGCGTTGCGGGAGCGGTCGGCGGTCTCGTTGAGGCCGACCTCGATGATGACCTTGCCCTCGTGGCGAAGCGACACGGGGTTCCTCCTCGCGATCAGGCCAGCAGGCTGTAGCCGCCGTCCACCTTGATGGTCTGGCCGGTGACCATGGCGAAGTCGGAGCTGAGCAGGCTCACGATCACGCTCGCGATCTCGTCCGAGGTGGCGAGCCGCCGCAGCGGCGTGCGTTCGGCCACGGCCCGCACGACCTCGTCGAACGTCTCCGGCACGTCGATGCCGATGCGGTGGCTCTCGTCGTCGACCAGCGACGGTGACACCGCGTTGACGCGCACGCCCCGCCGCCCCAGCTCCGCCCCGAGGTAGCGAACGGTGTTCTCGAGCGCCGCCTTCGCCGGCCCGATCGCCCCGTAGTAGTTGGCGTAGCTATCAGCCCCGAGGCTCGAGACCGTGACGACCGCGCCGCCGGCCGCCTCGAGATCGTCGATGGCCGCACGGACCAGCTCCTGCAGACCCCAGACCTGCACGTCCATCGCGGCGCGGTACTCGTCCGCGGTCACGTCCATGATGCGGCCCATGATCATCGGCACGGCCGTGGTGACGATGGCGTCGACGCTGCCGAGCTCGATGCGGGCGCGCTCGACGACGCCGCGCGCCTCGGTGCCCTGGTCGCCCTTGACGAGCACCGGCTCGGGTCCGACCTCGGCGACCTCCGCCCGGGTCTTCTCGGCGATGTCGTCGCGCGACACGTACCCGATGGCGCAGCGCGTGCCGGCGGCCGCGAGCCGAAGCACGGTGCAGCGCCCGATCCCGCGGCTGCCACCCACGATGAGCGCGGTCGCCGGGTAGCTGGTCGGTGCGGTCACGACGCGGCCTCCGGGTGGGTGTAGGTGACGGGCAGCCGGTCGGCGCCCCGCATCATGACCGGGCCCTTCGGGGCGTACTCGTAGCCCGGCTCGAGCGCGAGATCGGGCAGCAGGTCGAGCACTGTCTCGAGCGTCGTGCGCCCCTCGATGCGGGCCAGGCCCGCCCCGAGACAGTAGTGCTCGCCGTAGCCGAAGGTGAGGTGCTTGCTGTGGATGCCGGCGCGGTCGAGCCGGAACTCGTCGGGCTCGTCGAACACCTGGGGGTCGCGGTTGGCGATGCCGACACCGAGCGCGACCCGGTGTCCTTCGGGGATGGTGTGCTCGCCGAGCGGGCACTCGCCCGCCGCGACGCGTGGGACCCAGTTGAGCGGCGGGTCGTAGCGCAGCGCCTCCTCGACGACGCGGTTGACCAGCGAGCGGTCGTGGCGCACCTGCTCGAAGCGGCTGCGGTCGACCAGGAGCTGGTGGAACAGCGTCGCCAGCAGGTTCGCGGTGGTCTCGTTGCCGGCGATGATCAGGATGCGGATGGCGGCGACCAGCTCGTCGGTGCTCAGGCGGCCCTGCCCGTCGCTCTCGTCGATGAGGTGGTGCAACAGGGTGGTGCCGGGCTCACGTCGGGCGCGCTCGATCTGCTCCTGGATGTAGGTGCGGAACTCGCCCTCGCTCGGAGGGGGCTCGGGGCGGTAGGAGTGATCGACCGCCTCGTCCGACCACTTCAGGAACGACGACCGGTCCTCGTGCGGGATGCCGAGGATGGCACAGAACACCACGGCGGGCAGCGGGATGGTG
>JAHWKY010000052.1 GCA_019347575.1 Actinomycetota bacterium
AGCGCGGCGAGGTGGCACACGACGTCGACGCGGTCGTCGATCACACTCGCGACCGTCGCACCATCGCAGATGTCGCCTTCGATGAGACGGAATCGATCGGGCGGCAGTGCCGACAGCTCCCTCGCGTTGCGTCGCTTGATATCCGCTGGATACAGATAGCCATCGAAGGCGTCGAGACCAGTGACGCGCAGCCCCTCCGCGGCGAGCAGGTTGCTGATGCGACCGTGACCACAAGGGGCGTCGAGCACGCGTGAGCCCGGGGGGAGCCCGGCGAGCCGGAGCACGAGGTCGGCGTCCTCTCGGTTGCGCTCGGGGGTGAGCTGGACGGCGGCGAAGCGCAGGTAGTCCGCATCGAACATCCCCTCGAAGTCGAACTCCACCTCGTCGAGGTGCTGGTCCATCGGGCCTCCTGCTGACGGACGGGCCACGGTAGCGTTGAGCAGTCCACGGACGCAGGGATGGACGTGACCGCGACACACACGCCGGCGACCGGCGCCCCGCCCGCGCTCGCCGACCTCGAACGGTGGTTCGAGGACGAGGGCTTGCAGTCGAGCGTCTGGTCGAACGAACCGGGCTACGTCTACGCGGAGCACAGCCACCCGTACCGCAAGATCCTGTTCTGCGTGCGCGGGTCGATCACGTTCCGGACCGCGGATGGCGAGTTCGCCCTCCAGCCCGGTGACCGTCTCGACGTGGACGCGGGTACGACGCACGGGGCGGTCGTCGGTGACGACGGCGTGACCTGCATCGAGGCGGCCTCGAGCTGACCGTCATCGAGCGCGACTGACCGTGGCCCGCGCTGACGCGTTCCCGTTCAGCCGCCGGTGACCGCGTCGAGCCCGAGGTGCTCGCTCCAGATCACGTCACCGGTGTCCTCGTCGATGTCGTCGATCAGCGGGATCGGCACGTCCTCCTCCGACGGGCACGGCTCACCGAGGTGCGCGACGAAGGCGTCCTGGAACTGCTCGACGGTCGAGGCGACCATGAGCTGCTCGCCGACCGGGAGGTAGCAGCGGTTCTGGTCGGTGACGCTGGCACAGCGCTTGAGGATCTCCTCGAGGTCGGTGGCGGTGCCCTCGCCGCGGTCGACCTTCTCGAGCAGCTCGGTGATCTCGGCGGTGCCGAGCTTGCACGCCAGACACTGACCGCACGACTCCATCGCGAGGAAGCGTGACAGGGTGGCGGTGATCTTGACGATGCAGCGGCCAGTGTCGTAGACGACGAAGCCGCCGCTCCCGAGTCCGGTGTCGATCGCCGCCATCTCGTCGAACCCCAGCGGCGTGTCCACCATCTCGGGCGTGATGACGGTGTTGGACGTGCCGCTGTAGATGGCGAGGACGTCACCGACGTCGGCGATGTCGAGCAGCTCACGCAGGGTCGTACCGAGCGGCAGTTCGTGCACGCCCGGCGCCCCGACGTCGCCGGTGACCGTGAAGATCATCGTTCCAGGACTGGAGTCGGTGCCGACCTCGCGGAACCAGTCCGCCCCGTGACGCAGGATCGTCGCGACGTGTGCGAACGACTCGATGTTGTTCACCACGGTGGGGTTAGCCTGGCTCGTGGTCGCGAACAGCCCGGTCTGGTACGGCGGGAGGATGCGCGGCAGCGGGAGCTTGCCCTCGATCACCTCGAGCATCGCCTTCTCCTCGCCGTACAGGTAGGCGTCCGGGCCGGGGACGATCTCGACGCGCTCGGCACCGGGCCAGCCCGCCTCCTGGACCTGGTCGAGTGCGTCGCTGAGACGCTGCAACGGTCGGGTGAACTTGCGCTTGATGCCGACGAACGCGCGCTGCGCCCCGACCGCGTGGCGCGCGATCAGCAGTCCCTCGAGGAAGACGAACGGGTTGCGCTCGATCAGCACACGGTCCTTGTAGGTCCCCGGCTCGCCCTCCGCGCCGTTCGCGACGAGGTACACCGGGGAGCCGTCCTCGTCCGCCGCGTCGACCACCGACCGCCACTTGCGCCCCGTCGGGAACCCCGCCCCGCCGCGACCTCGGAGTCCGGCGGCATCGACCTCGTCGATGACGTCGGACGGGGCGCGGTCGGTGGCGGCGTTGAGTCCCTCGCCGCCCCCCTCGAGCAGGTACGCGTCGAGGTCGGTGACCGGGTCGTCCTGCAGCAGTCGTCCCATGGCGTTCGCCCTCCTCCCCGCATCATGCCGCGCCCCGACGCGCCCCGCATCGACGCCCCCTCCCCATCGGCCGATGACGGAAACACGCGTGGATGCGCGTTCCCGTCAGAACGGGACGACCGCGCTGGCGGGCCGATGACGGAAACACGCGTGGATGCGCGTTCCCGTCAGAGCGGGACGACGGCGCTCGCGGGCCGATGACGGAAACACGCGTGGATGCGTGTTCCCGTCGAGGCTAGGGGCCACCGCGGGACGGGCCGGATGGCCGCGGGGCGACCGTCCGGTTTCCACAGGCTCAGCCCATCCATCCTCGCACGGGTACATCGTCCTGGGTCAGCATGTGCCCATGGCTGTGCTCCCCGACCCCGCACTCGAGCTGCTCGACCGGCAGTTCGGAGCGATCGGGCGGTTCCAGCTCCTGGAGTGGCTGGAACCGGCCGAGATCGATGGCAAGGTCCGCCACGGCGCCTTGGTCGTGATCGAGCGGGGCGTGTACCGCACGCGGGGCGGGGCGCGGTCAACGGAGCAGACCGCGATGGCGAGGACCCTCCGGGCTCGGCCCGGCGCCCGCATCACCGGTCCACTCGTCCTAGCGCTGATCAACATCGACGGGTTCACACGGAAGGACCCGTTCGACGTACTGACCCGACCGGGCCGCCGGATGCGTGGGATCGACTGGCCTCACCGTGAGGACCCGACCCCCGATGTCGGCCGAGCGACGTTGAAGAAGCTGCCGATGGTGACACCGACCATCGCCCTGGTCGACAGCGCCCGCTTCCCAGAGATCGGAGATCGGCGTCTCCGGCTGGGCCTCGACGTGTGCCGTTGGCGCAGTCTGACCTCCGATGACGAGGTCCTCGCACGCGCACGACTGCTCGGGCCCACCGACCCCGGCGCGGCGTTCTGGCTCGAGTTGCTCGCCGACCGTGTCCCCGGGTCGGAGAGCGATGCTGAGAGTCGCATGGTCACCTGGCTCCAGGTCTTCGACCCCGCCCCGGAACCACAGGTCTGGGTCACGCCATCGCGACGCGTTGACGGGTACTGGCGCGCGTACCAACTGATCCTCGAGTACCTCGGGTCGGTCGACCACTCGTACGCCGAGGCTCGCATCCGTGATGACGAGCGGGCGCGGGAGCTCGAGGCGCTCGGGAACCGCGTGATCCCGGTCGTGGCCGCCGACCTCCGCGATCGTGAGGTGTTCCTCACTCGGATGACCCACATCGTGTCACTGCGCGCCTACGAGCTCGGCCTTCCTCCGCCCCGGCGTCGCGACTCCGACGCGGCCTGACGACAACGCGCCTCCACGCGCGTTTCCGTCACGGCCGCCCCGCGCGACACGCCCCGCCCCGACACAACCACGCCTCCACGCGCGTTTCCGTCACGGCCGCCCCGCGCGACACGCCCCGCCCCGACACAACCACGCCTCCACGCGCGTTTCCGTCACGGCCGCCCCGCACGACGTCCGCGGAGAGCGGGGCGCGGTCCTCCGCCGCCCCGGGCACTGCCCCGCTGGGCGGGGCGCGGGGGTCGGGGCGCTAGCGGGCGTAGAGCTCGTCGAAGAGCTGGGCCTGTTCCTGCTCGTGCACGACGTGGCTGCCGCTGGCGGGCGAGGCGGACTCGATGCGGCTGACGCAACGCAGCTCGCGGCCGTCGGCGAGGTCGCCCAGGATGTTCCACAGGCGCCCGTCGACGAACCCCCACGGGCCCATGTTCCGCGGCTCCTCCTGCAGCCACACGACATCGCGTGCCTCGGGGTAGTCCCGCAGGATCGCGGTGAGCTGCTCGTCGGGCCAGGGGTAGATCTGCTCGACGCGCACCACAGCGACCGACCCGTCGAGATCCCGCTCGCCCCGCTGCGCCATGGCCTCGTAGGCGACCTTGCCCGAGCACAGCACCACCTGGGTGACCGCCTCGCGATCGGGCACCGGGTCGTCGTCGAGCGTCTCGCGGAACGAGCCCGAGGTCAGCTCGGCGATGTCCGACACCGCGTCCTTGGACCGCAGCAGCGACTTCGGCGTGAAGACGATCAGTGGCTTGCGTACGTCGCGGTGCATCTGGCGACGCAGGACGTGGAAGTACTGTGCCGCGGTGGTGGCGTTGACGACCTGGATGTTGTCCTCGGCACACAGGGTGAGGAAGCGCTCGATGCGTGCGGAGGAGTGGTCGGGCCCCTGCCCCTCGTAGCCGTGGGGCAGCAGCAGCACCAGGCCCGACGTCTCGTCCCACTTGTCCTCGGCGGCAACGATGAACTCGTCGATGACGATCTGAGCCCCGTTGGCGAAGTCGCCGAACTGGGCCTCCCAGATCACCAGGGTGTCCTTGTCCGCGACCGAGTAGCCGAACTCGAACCCGAGCGCCGCGTACTCCGACAGCAGCGAGTCGTAGATGAACCACTTGCCCTGATCGTCGCTGAGGTCGGCCAGGGGTAGGTACTCCTCGCCGGTGTGGTAGTCGACCTGGACGGCGTGACGCTGGCTGAAGGTGCCGCGGCGGCTGTCCTGACCGGCGAGGCGGATGTTGATGCCCTCGAGCAGCATCGACCCGAACGACAGCGTCTCGGCGAGAGGCCAGTCGATACGCCCCTCCTCGAACTTGCCGCCCTCGCGCTTGAAGATGCGTTCGAGCTTGGGATGGCGGGTGAGCCCGTCGGGAACCCCGAACTGCTTCGACGCGATGTGCTCCAGCGTCTCACGCGGCACGCCCGTGTCGACGTGAGTCAGCACGCCGACGATGTCGGGCTTGCGCGCCTTCGGAGGCTCGGGAGGTGACGACTCCTTGGTGCGATCGAAAGCGGTCTGCAGGCGCTGCTCGAAGTCCTCGAGGTACTCCTCTGCCTGCTCGATGGAGATGTCGCCCCGCTTGACGAGACGCTCGGTGTAGAGCTTGCGGACCGAGCGCTTCTCCTCGATCCGGTGGTACATCAGCGGCTGCGTGAAGCTGGGGTCGTCGGCCTCGTTGTGGCCGTGGCGTCGGTAGCAGATCATGTCGATCACGACGTCCGCCTGGAACCGCTGGCGGTACTCGAAGGCCAGTCGCGCGACGCGTACACAGGCCTCCGGATCGTCGCCGTTCACGTGGAAGATCGGCGCCTGCACCATCCGGGCGACGTCGGTCGCGTACTGGCTCGACCGTGCGGCCTCCGCTGTCGCGGTGAACCCGACCTGGTTGTTGATCACCACGTGGACGGTCCCGCCGGTGCGGTAGCCGCGGAGTTGGCTGAGGTTCAGCGTCTCGGCGACGACCCCCTGACCGCTGAACGCCGCGTCCCCGTGCAGCAGCAGCGGCAGGATGGGGAACTCCTCGCCCCGATCGAGCCGGTCCTCCATCGCGCGAGCCATCCCCTCGACGACGGGGTCGACCGCCTCGAGGTGGCTGGGGTTGGGCGGCAACGCGATGGTGATGCTGTTGCCCCTGCGGCTCTGGAACGTCCCGCTGGTCCCGAGGTGATACTTGACGTCACCCGAGCCCTGGACCGTGTCGGGCTCGATGTCGCCCTCGAACTCCCGGAAGATCTCGGCGTACTTCTTCCCGACGATGTTGCTCAGGACGTTGAGGCGGCCGCGGTGAGCCATGCCCATCACGATGCCCTCGAGCGGTTCATCGGCGGCCGACTCACACACCGCGTCCAGCAACGGGATGAGGCTCTCGCCACCCTCGATCCCGAAACGCTTCTGCCCCACGTACTTCGTGTGCAGGAACCGCTCGAACGCCTCGGCGTCGTTGAGACGCCGCAGGATGTGGAGCTGATCGTCGGTGTCGAGGGTGGTGTCCGTGCCCTCCACACGCTCACGGATCCACGACTTCTGATCGGGATCCTGGATGTGCATGTACTCGATGCCGACGGTGCGGCAGTAGGCGTCGCGCAACACGCCGAGCAGGTCGCCCAGCGTCATCACGTTGTTGCCGTTGACCCCGTCGACGAGGAACTCGCGGTCGAGGTCCCAGATCGACAAGCCGTAGAAGGTCGGGTCGAGCTCGGGGTGCAGCGCCGGGTCCTTGGCGGACAGCGGGTCGAGGTTGGCGATGAGGTGTCCCCGGACGCGGTGCATGTGCGCGAGCGCATCGACCTGCTTCTGCTTCTCGAGTGCGGCCCGCTCGGAGTCCAGCGGGCTGACGTCGCGCTTCCACCTCGCCGGCGTGTACGGGACACCGATCGCGCGGAAGACCTCCTCGTAGAACCCGTCGTCACCGAGCAGCAGGCCGTGGATCTGCTGCAGGAACTGGCCCGACTCCGCGCCCTGGATGACACGGTGGTCGTAGGTCGAGGTGAGCGTCACCACCTTGGATAGTCCCAGGCGGGCGACCGTGTGCGGGTCGGCGGCCTCGTACTCAGGTGGGTAGTCGATGTTGCCGACGCCGATGATGGCGCTCTGGCCCTCCATCAGTCGGGGCACCGATAGGACCGTACCGATCATGCCGGGGTTGGTGATCGTCAGGCTCGTGCCCGCGAACATCTCGGGGTCGAGCTTGTTGGTGCGGATGCGGCGGATCACGTCCTCGTAGGCATCGAGGAACTCCTGGAAGTCCAGCGTGTCGGCCCGCTTGATGTTGGGCACGAGCAGGATGCGTGTGCCGTCGTCGCGCTCGACGTCGACCGCCAGGCCGAGGTTGACGTGGTCGGGAAGCAGCATGCCCGGCTTGTCGTCGTCCACGGGGTGGAACTGCCGCTTCATCGCGGGCACCGCCGCCACGGCCTTGAGGATCGCGAACGCGATCAGGTGGGTGAACGACACCTTGCCACCGCGCGTCCGCCCGAGGTGGTTGTTGATGATCCGACGGTTGATCTCGAGCAGCTTCGCGGGCACGTCCCGGACGCTGGTCGCGGTCGGAACCGTGAGGCTCGTCTGCATGTTGCGGACGATGGTCGCCTGCACGCCCCGCAGCCGCTGGGGCGTCGGCGCCTCCTCGACCTCCTCAGGCTCGTCGGCCTGCCCCTCGGCCTCGTCCGCCTGCTCGGCCTCGGAGGGCTCGGCGGTGGACGGCCGCTCGACCGGTGCCTCCTCCGGCTCGGTCCCTCGATCCTGTTCCGCTGCGGTCCGGGCCTGGCCGTTGCCCGAGACCGTCTCCCCCTCCCCCTCGACGCGGTCCTCGGAGCGGTAGTCCTCGAAGAAGGCACGCCAGGACGGACTCAACGACTCGGGGTCCTCGCGGTACTGCTCGTAGAGGTCCTCCACGAGCCAGCGGTTGAGCTCCGCGGCGCTGCGGGGGGATGGTTCGTCGGCCATGGCGGTATCCGTCGGGGCGGGGAAGCGCGCTCACGATGCTACTTGGGTGGCGACGCCGCCACCGTCACGAACGCGTCCATCCGGGTCACGGATGGAGCCCCAAGGCGAGCGCCGATCGCTGAGCGGTCGGTACCGTCGGCGCCATGCCCCGCAAGCACCGCCGCCATGACCCCGAACCGCGCCCCCTCGAGGTGCCCGGCGAACGCGAGCGTTCCTGCGTGGGCAAGACCGGCTTCCGGTCGCGCATCGAGGCGCAGGAACGCGCCGACGAGTTCAGCCTCGGCACCGGGACACCCAAGGGCGTGTACCGCTGTCCCCACTGCGGTGACTGGCACGTCGGAGGGGACGGCTGAGCCGACGGCAGCGCGCTCCTAGGCCGGGGTGAAGACCACGGGGAGCCGGCGGGGTGAGCGGAACGTCAGCCCGTGAACGTGCACGTCGGGTACGTCGGGGTCAAGGCGCAGATCGGGCAGGCGGTCCATAAGGGCGTTGACGGCGACCTTCATCTCCATCCGCGCGAGGTGCATCCCGAGGCAGGCGTGAGGCCCGGTCCCGAAGGCGACGTGGTGGTGGCTGTCGCGGTCGAGGTCGTAGCGATCGGGATCCTGGTGCCACGCGGGGTCCCGCCCCGCTCCTCCGAGGTGCACCACGAGCCGCGACCCTGCTGGGATGTCGACCCCGCCGAGGGTGGTGTCGGTGGTCGCCTCCCGGGCGATGAGCAGCAGCGGCGGCTCCCACCGCAGCGCCTCCTCGATCGCATCCGGGAGCTGGTCACGGTCGGCACGGATGCGGTCCCACCGCTCGGGCTCCGACAGCAGTGCGAGGAGCAGGTTGCCCAGGGACCGTAGCGTCGTCTCGGCGCCAGCCGGGAGCAGCAGGTTGAGGAACGGGAGGATCTCGTCATCGGTCAGCGTGTGGCCATCGACCTCCGCCTGCACGAGCTCGCTGATGAGGTCGTCCTGTGGCTCGGCGCGGCGCGCCTCGAGGATGTCGGTGAAGTAGTCGCGGAGCGTCCGGGATGCGGCGATGGCGCGGTCCCAGTTGACCGTGATGCTGATCAGCTCGAGCGACAGACGCATGAAGTCGGCCCAGTCCTTGCGGGGCAGGCCGAGGATGCGGGCGATGACCTTCATCGGGAACTGGATCGTGAACTCGCGCACGAGGTCGGCCCGTCCCTGCGCAGCGAAGCCGTCGATGAGCTCGGCGACGAGCGGGGTGATGAGCTCGGACTCCCAGCGGGTCAAGGCGCGGATGCGGAAGGCCTGCGCGACCAGGCTGCGCATGCGGAGGTGCTCCGGCGCGTCCATACCCAGGATGGTGTGGCCCATGACCGGGCCCATGGTGTCGTTGAGGATCTTGGAGGAGAACGTCGCGGCGTCCTTGAGCACCGCCTCGACCTCGGGGCCGCCGTTGACCAGGTACACGGGGACGTCGTTCTCCGACATCCCCATCTGCCAGTTGGGGGACAGGAGCCGGACCCGTCCCTCCTCCCGCTGTCGGTGGATGCGCGGGTAGGGATCGCGGACGTCTCCGATGATGGAGTCCTCGACCGCGAAGGCATCGAAGACCTCGAGTTCGGCGTCACGCTCGTCGATCTGGGGCACGTTCGGCCTTCCTCGTCGTGACGTCTTGGAGGAGCGGTCGCGTCGGACGCGACGGCGTCGTCGTGGCGACGAGAACCCTGACGCTGACGTCAGGGAAGCAGCGTAGGTGTGAGAGAGAGGGCCCGCAAGAGGCCTCCGTCGCCGGCGTCACCCGCCCGAGAGCTCGAGGAAGCGGGCGTAGCGCTCCGCGACGGGATCCGTCCACGCGAGGTCGGGTTCGACACGCGTCCCCTGACGAGCCCACCGCGCCCCGTCGGTGAAGTCGGTCTCCAGACCCGCAGCCAACCGCGCGACGAACGCGGCCCCGAGCGCCCCGCCCTCGGCGACGGCGACCACGTCGACCGGCAGACCGGTGCAATCGGCCAGCGCCTGCATCCACGCAGGGTCCCGGGTCCCTCCACCCGTTGCGACCAGCCGGCGTGCCCCGACGTCTGCCAGCTCGAGGTGCTGGCGGACGACGAACCCGGCGGCTTCGTACGCGGCGCGCCGGACGGCCGCCGTCCCGTGGGTGAGGTCGAGGTCGCGGAGGACGGCGCGACGGGCGGGGTCGTGCAGGGGCGTGCGTTCACCTCGCGGGTAGGGCTCCCACAGCGGGACCGCCTCGGGATGCACGCCGTCGTCGCCCTCAGCCAGCAGCGCGCGGGCCCAGTTGAGGAAGATGCCGCCGGCGTTGGACGCGCCACCGATCAGGAAGATCCCCGGCACGGTGTGGGGGATGGTCCAGAGTCGCTCGACCGCGCGGTACTCGCTGACCAACGCCCACGTCAGCAACGTCGCGCCGCAGATCACCAGCACGTCGCCCTCCTGCGACGCACCCGAGACCAGCTGCTCGCCCAGCGCATCCACCAGACCACTCGCGAGCGGCGCCCCGTCGGGCAGCCGTCCCACCACCTCGCCGAGTCCCGCGACGTCGGCCATCTGATCCGGGCGCGCTCCGGTCGGGGCGAGCTGGTCGGCATCCCAGCCCGTGCCGTCGAACAGCGGGTAGAGGGAGGCGGCCGTGGCGCTGTCGAACGCGGCGTGATGACCCAGCGCGAAGTTCGCCACCGCCTGCGCTGGCCAGTACCCACGCGCGTCAGGGGTCGCCTCGGCGACCCAGCGCAGGAAGCCGATGGCCTCACCCGACATCCCCGGCGGTGCGGTGGGGTCGCGGTCGCCGCGACCGCGTTCATCGCCGTAGAGCAGCCCGGGACCGGCGGGGCGCCCGAAGCCGTCGACCGCACACAACGACGGGACCATCGCCGCGACCGCGACGCCGGCGCACTCACGGGCGTCGAGGTCCTCCAGCGCCCGCCGCGGCCCTTCGAACCACGCCTCCGCAGCGTCGTGCTCAAGTCGTGCAGCGGACGGCGCGCGCAGCGCATGAGGTACCCGGGTACGTGCCAGCACGTTGCCCTCCGCATCCGCGACCACGCCCTTGACCGAGGTCGTGCCGATGTCGAGGCCGACCGTCACCTCAGCCACGAGTCTCCTCCGATCCGCCCTCGATGTGGCACGGGGGGTGCCCAGGGACCATCATGGTCGTTCCCTGCCCGGCAGCGAAGCACTCCGGAGGCGCCGCCTGTGACGTCACGCCCCCACGCCCTGGTGCTCGCGCCGTTCCGCGGCGGAGGCCTGGCTCGGCTCGAGGCTCGCTGCGAGGTCACCCTGGACCCCTGGATCGATCACACCCCGATCAAGCTCCACGACACGGACGAGCTCGCCGCCCGGATCGAACAGCTCGGCGCCACGATCCTGGTCTGCGAGGCGGACGAGGTGGCGGGTCCAGTGCTGGAGCAGCCGCTGGCGGTCGTGGCTGCCACACGGGGCGATCCCACCAACGTGGACATCCCCACCGCCACAGCGCGCGGCATCCCGGTCCTTCACGCCCCGGGCCGCAACGCCGACGCGGTCGCCGAACTGACCGTCGCGCTGCTGCTGGCCGCGGCCCGACGTGTGACGGCGGCCGACCGCGACGTCCGAGCGGGCGAGATCTACAAGGACGGCTCGCTGCCGTACCAGCGCTTCCGGGGCTGGGAGCTGGCGGGGCGCACCGCCGCGATCGTGGGCTACGGCGCGATCGGCCGCGCGCTCGCCTGGCGGCTCGCAGGTCTCGGCATGGTCGTGCTCACCTACGACCCCTACGCGGACGACGCGACACACGCGGATCTCGACGCGATGCTCGCCGAAGCGGACGTCGTGAGCCTCCACGCGCCGGTCACCGAGGACACGCGGGGGATGTTCGACGAGCGCCGCTTCGCACGACTGCGGGGCGGCGCCATCTTCCTCAACGCCGCACGTGCCGACCTGCACGACCACGACGCGTTGGTGGCGGCGCTCGCGGACGGTCGTCTCGGTGCAGCCGGGCTCGATCACTTCACGAACGAGTACCTGGCGCCCGACGACCCGCTGTGCGGCTTCGACAACGTGGTGCTCACCCCGCACATCGGCGGCGCGACCTACGACACCGAGGCCAACCACTCCGCGATGATCGCCGACGACATCCTCGCGCTGCTCGACGGCGGGACACCACGGCACTGTGCCAATCCGGAGGTGCTCACGTGACCAGCGACACCGAGGTGGTCAGGGAGGCGGTGCTCGCCACCGCCAAGACGATGCTGCAGCGCGGTCTGGTCGCGGGGACCTCGGGCAACGTGTCGGCCCGGATCGACGAGGAGCGGGTCTGCATCACCCCATCCTCGGTCGCCTACGAGACGATGACCCTCGAGGACCTGACCGTGATCGACCTCGAGGGGGAGCAACTCGAGGGTGAGCGCCACGCATCATCCGAGAAGGCACTGCACACCCACGTGTACCGCGCCTACCCCGAGATCCAGGCCGTCATCCACACGCACCCCATATACGCCACGATGTTCGCCGTTGCGCGCCAGCCCATCCCACCCGTGATCGACGAGTTCACGATGTACGTCGGCGGCGAGGTGCCGGTCTGCGAGTACGCGATGAGCGGCACCGCCGAACTCGCCGACAACGCCACGGCACAGCTCGCTGCGGTGGGAGCGGCGCTCCTGGCGAACCACGGGCTGGTCTCGGTCGGGCCAACGCTCGACACGGCCCTGCACATCGCCGGACTCGTCGAGCGGGCGGCCCACATCGTGTGGGGCGCACGGTCGCTCGGCGAGCTGCATCCGCTGCCGTCCGAGATCAACGACAACTTCACCGCCCTGTACCGCTACATGCGCAACAATCCCCCGGTGTAGCAGCCCTTACGTCCCTCCGCCCCCCTCGGCGGCTCGTCAGTCCTGAGCGCCCATTCGCCCGTTCGTCGGTGGTCGGAAGTAGGGGTTCGCGCGCGCAACCTCGAGGACCCCAGCCACGTCGTAACCGATGCATGATGTGCTCGTTGTAACGGGCGACCGGAGGTAGCGCACATGGCCACCATCAGAGCGGTCTGCAACAGCTGCAACGCGCAGGTCGACCTGCGCCCCGCCGAGATCGCCGCACACGTTCCGGACGGCTCACGCCCAGAGACCCACGAGGGCTCCTACGCGTTCCGATGCTCCGCATGCCGCACCTTCGTCGTCAAGCCAGCAGACGACCGTGTCATCGGCCTCCTCGTCGCCGGCGGTGTCGAGATCAGCAGCAGCGACGACGCGCCGTGGTCACACCTGCGCCACCCCGAGGCGCCACTTCCAGACGGCCCTGCGCTCACGCTCGATGACCTGATCGACTTCCACGAGCTGCTCGAGACCGACGACTGGTTCGCGACCCTGATCGACGGCGACCACGGGGGCTGGGCCGAGGCGGCCTGATCCGGTCCCCCTCCAGGGGACGTCGCTACGACCCAGAGCCCACCCCACGCTGGGTGGGCTCTCTCGGTTACCCGACGGCGACCCCTGGATCAGTGGCCCAGGAACCAACCGTGGCGATCGAACTCGCGGAGCGCCACGACCTCCGGTCGAGACGGCGGGCGCAACGGCACCGGGTCGCGCACGACCTGCAGGTCCCAGCCGCACGCCCCCACCGCCGCCCGCACCATCTCCTCCGGATCGCCCGGCGGGATCCCGATGAGGCGCAGCTCGCCCTCGACGCGTCGCAGCACACCCTTGTCGGTGACCACCGACGACACGCGGTCACCCGGGCTGGTGACGTACCCCAGCGCCTCCGGGGTCCGGTCGGGTTCGAGGCTCGTGATCACGACGACCTCGTCGGCACGGGTCACGACGTCGTTGCCGCCCCCTGAGCCGACGAGGAAGGATCCACCCGGTACGTCGGTGGAGTTGAGCGCCCCGTCGCGTCCGACCTGTGCGGCCCCGACGCACGCGATGGTGGACGTGCCGGGGCCTCCGACGAGGGTGTCGAGGACGAGGTCGGCGTCGGCCAGCATCGACGCGGTCGGGAAGCTGCGGTGGTTGAAGATGAACGGGTCCGCAGGCGTCGGTGTGTAGTCCCACAGGCCGAGCTCGGCGGTGAGGTGGACGGCGTGTCCAGCGGCACGAGCCTGCGCCACCGCGACCCAGGCCGCGAGGTTGGCGAGCCCGGCGCCGGCGAGGACGGCGTCGGCTCGTCGTGCCGTGACACGATCGACGACCTCGCGAGCACACCACACCGCGGCGTGTTCGAGCGGGGTCGGGGCGCGGTCGGTGTCGACCGGGAACGCGGCCGCATCAGCCTCCCAGGAGGAGGGGTCGGATCGCAGCCGCAACGCGGTCAGCCGGTCGGTTCCCAACGCTCGCAGGTAGGACTCCTGGGTCGCGTGGTCGAGACACCAGCGCTGCGCCCAGTCGTCGAAGTCGTCGCGCGCGGCGCGACGGGCTTCGATCCAGAACGGGATGTCCTCGCCGTAGGGATCCACGGGCAGTCCGGTGGACCCGAGGTACAGGCCGCCGGGGTGCGCCCCGAACGGGGTCTCGACGACCGCGAGCACACGGTGTGCCGGGATCCGCACGAGGTGCGCGAAGGGACGCAGGTCGTCGACGACCTCCTCGACGGTGACGATCGCGCCGCGCCGGGCGGCGTAGACCCCCGCCACGCCCTCGAGCAGCGGCGGCGCCATCGCGATGTTGCCCTCGTGGTCCGCGACGGCGCCGTGGACGAGCGCGACGTCGGGGACCAGCGGTGCGACGACGCTCACCGTCCGGCCGTCGACATCGACCTCGGAGTACTCCGGGTTCGCGGCCATCGATGACCCGCGCACCGATCCGGTCACCGCTGCCGGCAGGCCTCGGGCGGCGGCCTCGAGGCGCTGGACGTAGGAAGCGAACGACCAGTGCTCGACCGCGACCTCCCCCGACCGGTACGCCTCGGCGAAGACGGGGTTGGGCGAGTAGGTGGGGAACGAGTCACCGCTGTAGGCCGTGACGACCTCGCGCACCAGGCCGCCACGGAAGAACAGCGCCCCGAGCGAACCCAGGCTCGCCATGATCAGCGTCAGGCCGGCATCGCCGCCCCAGTGCTGACGGCACAACTCACGTGCGGCGGCGGTCCAGCGGCAGTGGCCGAGCACGACGTGCACGGCGTCCCCCGGACGCACGTGGCGGGCGATGGCATCGGCGAGTTCGGTGTGCTCCATCCTGCGGGCACGCTAGCTGCGTTGGAAGGGGACCCACTGGTGCGTTACCGGAACCACCGGATGTCGCGCGTTGCCACTGACGCTCACGTACGCCACTGGACCGCGACCGCGTCAGGGTCCGACGACGACGGCCGCAGCCCGGTCGTTGCGTGGGTCGCTGGTCGCGAAGCGGGTGCGTCCGTCGGCCTCGGTTCCGACCAGTTGCACCGACGGGTCCCACGAACGGTACTGGCCGTCGTCGACGATCGTGTGACCGCGGGCACGCAGCGAGTCGCGTTCGGCCTGGGGGACGCGGTGCTGCTCGACGAAGAGCGCGCAGCACGTGTCTGCATCCACCCGGGCCGCGTCGAGCGCGAGCGCCGGGTCCATCTCGAAGTCGACGACGTTCGAGACGGCCAGGAGCAGGGCTGAGGGGAGGTGCGGACCGCCGACCCCACCGGCGACCAGCCGCGGGACGCCGTCGGTGCTGACGATCACGGGCGTGACGGAGGATCGGGGGCGCTTGCCGGGACGGGGCTCGTTCGCGGTGCCGGGTTCGTCGAAGTCGGTCAGCTGGTTGTTCAGCAGGATGCCGGTGCCGGGCACGACGACAGCGCTGCCGTAGGGCTGTTCGATGCTGCAAGTGATCGACGCGGCGTTGCCGGCGGCGTCGACGACGCTGACGTGGGCGGTGCTCGTGCCCTCG
>JAHWKY010000053.1 GCA_019347575.1 Actinomycetota bacterium
TGGCCGACAGCGACCGGATCATCGGCAGGCTGAAGCGGGTGGTGCCGACCCGCTACCGGGACGAGGCGGACATCTTTGAGCGCAACGTCTCACTCGCCTTCGGCGGATTCCTGCGCGCCCAGGTGATCCTGGCCGCCATCCAGACGGTCCTCACCGTGACCGTCGTCGTCCTGCTCGACCTGCCGTATGGCTTCTTCATCGCGGCCGCCTCCGCGCTGGCCATGCTGATCCCGTTCTTCGTCTTCCTCGTCCTGTTCCTCGCCGTCCGGTGGAACCTGGGCCCGTTCGGACGGGGCGCGCTGTTCTCCGGTCTCGGTCTCGCGGCCGTGGTAGCCCTGGCGGCGTTCGGACCGGCCGCCGAGCGGCTGTTCCGTCGCGATCCGGCCGAGCTGCTCGACGCTGCAGCGCTGCTGTGGGCCGGGGCCCTCCTGTTCGTCGCGGTGGCGGCGCTCGCGCCTGTGCTGATCCTGGTGGTCGCCGCCCTCGCGGTGGCGGTGGGGTTGGTCACCGCCATCGGCCCGGGGCTGACCGCGCTGAACCTGTCGCTGGTCGCCCCGCAGCTCCGATCCACGGCGAACGCCGTGAGCCTGATCTACTTCGCGGGCCCCGGGGGGATCCTCGGGATACTGCTGCTGGGCGCCGCCGACCGCCGCTACGGGCTCGCGGGCGCGCTGATCGCCACCACGTTGCCCGGGCTCGTCGCGGTGCTGCTGCTCCATCGTGCTCGGCGCACCGTCACCACCGACCTCCAGCGGGTGCTCGACGAGGCCATCGACGAGGAGGAGTTCCGTCGTCGCGCGGAGGAGGGTGTCACGCCGCCGGTCCTGGTGGTCCGTCGGCTCCGGGCCGGCTACGACGGGCAACCGGTCCTGCGAGATCTCGACCTCACGGTCGCGGCCGGCGAGCGGGTCGCGCTGCTGGGTGTCAACGGTGCCGGCAAGACCACCTTGCTGCGCGTGATCGCCGGGCTCCTGCTGCCGTGGTCGGGGACCGTGCGGCTGGACGAGCGCGACATCTCGCACGTCGATCCCGAGCGTCGCAGCGGGTTCGGTGTCGTCCTGGTCTCCGGCGCCGGCACGCTGTTCGATCCGCTCACGGTCGCCGAGCACCTGCGCCTGTACCTGGGTTCCGTCGGGCTGCACGGCCGGGCCGCCGGGGCGGCGCTCGAGCGGATCGACCGGATGTTCCCGGCGCTCGCTCGACGTCGCGACGTGGTGGCGCGGTCGTTGTCCGGCGGGGAACGCCAGATGCTCGGGATGAGCCGCGCGCTGATCACCCGGCCTGCGCTGCTGCTGGTCGACGAGCTCAGCGCGGGGCTGGCGCCCGGGCTGGTCAAGCCGCTGCTGGACGCCATCGCCACGATCGCCGCCAAGGGCACCGCCGTGATCGTGGTGGACCAATCCGTCGACGTGGCGCTGTCGGTCTGCGACCGCGCGGTGTTCCTCGAACGCGGGACGATCCGTTTCGACGGTCCCGCCCGTGACCTGCTCGGGCGCGACGACCTGCTGCGTTCGATCTTCCTCCCCCTGGCGGCGCCGTGACGTTCCTGGGGGTAGAGGTAGTGCCGGAGGTCGTGGCCCTCGGTGTGGTGCTGGGACTCGTGTACGGGCTGTCGGCCGTCGGGCTCGTGCTCGCCTACCGGGTGAGCGAGGTCCTCAACCTGGCGCACGCCGACATCGGCGTGGCGGTCGCGACCGTGTTCGCCGTCGCGGTGACCCGCTGGAACGCCCCCTACTGGGCGGCGCTGCCGCTCGCGCTGCTCCTCGGAGTGGTCGTCGGTGCGATCGCACACGTCGCGGTGGTCCGCCGGCTACGCGACGTGCCCCGTCTGATCAGCGTGGTGGCCACCCTCGGACTCGGCCAGGTGCTGGTGCTCACCGCATCCGCGGTCGCCGGAACCGCCGCCGTGGCGCGCTTCCCCGAACCGCCCGGGCTGCCGACCTTCGACCTGGGTGCGCTCCACGTGGGCCAGGCCACCTCGGCCATGCTCGCCATCGGACCGGTCGCGGTGATCGCGGTGTGGGCCTGGCTCACGCGCACCACCAGCGGCTTGCGGCTGCGCGCGTCCGCCGCGAACCGATCGGCGGCCCGGCTGATCGGCGTGCCGGCCGATCGCTCGTCGGCGCTCGCGTGGGGTGTGGCCGGGGCCTTGTCGGTACTCACCGCGGTGTTCGTCGGTGCGGCTCCGGGGTTCGTCGGTGGGAGCTTCTCGGGGCCGGGGCTGCTGCTGCGGGCGCTCGCCGCCGCCGTCATCGCCGGGATGCACAGCCTCCCGGTGGCGTTGATCGCGGGTGTGGGCATCGGGGTGGTCGACCAGGTGACGGGGTGGAACACGGCCAGCGGAGGGATCGCCGACGCCCTACTGTTCGTGGCCGTCGCCGCGGCGCTGATCGTGCGGCGCGCGAGACCGGCGAGCTCGGCTGTGGACGCACCGAGCTGGGTGAACGTGGACGTGTGGCGGCCGCTGCCGCTGCGCGTGCGTTCGGTTCCCCGGGTGCGCCGTGCGTTCCGCCTGGCGGCAGTCGCGGGGGCGCTGGCCGCGGTCGCCCTGCCGGTCGTCGTGTCCAACAGCACCGCGGTCGTCCTGACGGCCATCGTCGCGTTCGCGACCGTCGGCTTGTCGGTCGCGATCGTCACCGGGCTCGGAGGCAGGCTAACCCTGGGGCACTTCGCCATCGCCGGTGCCGGGGCGGTCGCGTCCGTCCACATCGCTACGCGCACCGGCAACTTCCTGCTCGGCTTCGCGGCCGCCGGCGCGGTGGGCGTGGTCGCGGCGTCGGTCGCCGGGATACCGGCCCTGCGAGCCCGCGGCCCGTTCCTGGCTGTCACGACGCTCGCCTTCGCCGTGGCCGCTGAGACCTGGCTGCTCCCGCGCCCCTGGGCGTTGGGGACCGGGGTGGATCCGGGCAAGCCGATCATCGGAGCGGTGGCGCTCGACACCGGCCGTGGCTACTACCTGGTGGCGCTGGCCGTGGGCGGGTCCGCGCTGTGGGTGGCCCGGAACCTGCACCGCAGTGGGATCGCCCGTCGGCTGGTCGCCGTCCGGGACAACGAACCGGCGGCGCAGGCCCTGGGGATCGACGCGACACGGACCGGTTCCCTCGCGTTCGGGCTCAGCGGCGCGATCGCCGGGCTGGGCGGCGCGGCCTACGTGCACAGCCTGGCACTGGCCACCCCTGGAGCGTTCCCCGTCCCGGCAAGCATCGTCGTGGTCGCAATCGTCGTGGTCGGAGGCATCGGCGTGCTGCTCGGGCCGCTGATCGGCGCGCTGTACATCATCGGGGTGCCCGCGTTCCTGCCGCTCGACGCGGCCTGGTTGGCCGCCACCGCCCTCGGCTGGCTGGTCCTGATCCTGTACGTCCCGGCGGGTCTGGCGCGCCCGCTGCGGCTGCTCCGTGACCGTCTCGCGTGCGTGCTCGCAGGGCATCCCGCGACCGACCTGGACGCGCCCACACTTCAGGAGGAGGCACCCAGGGCGCTTCCCACGGGTCTGCCCGGGTCTGTGGCCGCGCCGACCCGCCCCCCTGACACGCTCGAGGCCTCCGGGTTGCGCCGGACGTTCGGCGACCTGACCGCCGTGGACGCGGTGGACCTCGAGGTCCGCCCCGGCGAGATCGTCGGCATCGTCGGACCGAACGGGGCCGGCAAGACGACCGTCATCGACCTCCTCGCCGGTGCACAGCCCACGGACGGCGGCCGGGTGCTCCTCGGCGGAGAGGACGTCACGGCCCTCGAAGCGGATCGCCGGGCACGGCTGGGGATCGTGCGCTCGTTCCAGGAGACCCGGCTGTTCCCCACCCTCACGGTGCTCGACACCGTGCGTGTCGCCCAGGAGCTCGAGACCCCGACACGTCTCCTGCCCGCTGCGGTCGGCAGGCGGCGCGACGAGCGCCACAGGACCGCCCACGCCCGCGAGATCACCGCCGCGTTCGGGCTCGACGCGTACGTGGACGTCCCGGTCCGGGCCCTGTCGACCGGTGTGCGACGGATCTGCGAGCTCGCCTGCCTGGCGAGCCTCCAGCCGCGGGTGATGCTGCTGGACGAACCCTCGGCCGGGCTCGCACAGGCCGAGGTCGACCGCCTCGGCCCGCTCCTGCTCCAGCTGCGTACACGCTTCGGCGCGAGTCTCGTGATCGTCGAACACGACGTCCGGCTGATCACGTCGATCGCGGACCGGCTCGTCGCGATGGACCGCGGCCGGATCGTGACCCAGGGACGTCCGGCGAAGGTGGCCCGCCACCCGGAGGTGCTGGCCGCGTACCTCGGAGGCGTGACCGGCACGTCTCCGTAGCGACTACGGATGTCCGGGGTAGCGGGAGGTCGGTTGTATGAACGACAACCCGTCGTCGATCGTGAGGTCCGCCATGAAGCTGCTGGGATCGTTGGTCTGCCTGGCGCTGCTCGCCGCGTGTGGTTCCGCGGCGACGTCTGCGGCCTCCTCACCGTCCCCCCAGGAACAGCTGCGGACCGTGTCACCGGAACGAGCCAGCGACATGACGATCGCCGAGGTGTTGGGCGCCGACGAGCGCTTCACGATCTTCCACGAGCTGGCCGACAGCACCGAGACCGGCATCCCCGGTCACCCGTCCTGGCTCGAGGTGTGGGACTGGGACGCCGAACGGCTCGGCAACGACCGTGATGGGGTCACGGTGTTCGTACCCACCGACGACGCGTTCGCGGCGACCGCCTCGGAGCTCGTTCCCGCGCTCCGTGACGGCGACCTCGTCAACCAGGCCCGCTACATCTGGCTCGGCCACCACTACGTGCACCTCCTGTACCCGAGCTCGGACTTCGAAGCCGGCCGCCAGCACACCTGGCGCGGCAACGTCGACATGACGCTCGACCCCCTGGCGTGGGGCGGGCACGCGGTCGTGCAGACCGACCTGCGCACGGCCAACGGCTACATCCACGTCATCGACGGCGTGGTCGTCCCCGCCGAGGTGCGCGACGCCGCGAAGCGCTGATCGAGCGCCGCCTGAGCACCGGCTACCCGAACATCAGTAGCCGTTACGGATGTCCCACCCCGCCGAGGACGGTTCGGTACCGGTGTCGCCACCACGGAGGAGATGGACATGCGTCACAGAGGAGCCCCGACAGCGTCAGCCCGGCGTGCGGCGACCCTCGTCGCCGTCGTCGCCCTGCTCGCCGTACTGCCGGTCACGCCCGCGGCAGCGGACCGGCCGATCTTCCAGGACCACATCCGGTTGCAGCACGATCTGCACGAGGTCCCCGATCTAACGGGGGCCTGCGGCTTCGAGGTCTGGCACGAGGAGCGTGTCAACGTCATCCAGCGCGTGTACGAGGACGGGACCGAGGAGATCCGTCTCTCCGTGCACGAGACCCTGGTCAACGTCGCGACCGGAGAGTCGGTCGAGCACCTGATGGCCGGCGCGCGGTCGCTGGACGGGACACAGACCGTCGACGGCGACCACTTCGTCATCGATCTGGAGGCCCGGCACGTGGGTCTGCCGTCGCACTGGCGCAAGAGCGGCGAGGGCGTGCTGCTGCGCGACGCTGGTCTGGTCGAGCTCGACGTCTACGTCGTCCTCGACATCTCGCAGGATCCCCCCGAGCTCGTCACGGAGGAGATCGAGGTGCAGGTCGTGCACGGCCCGCACCCTGAGCTCGAGATGACCCAGGAGGAGTTCTTCGAATTCGTCTGCGGCGCGTTGAGCTGACGCTCGTGTCGACGCGGGATGAGGAACGAAGGGCCCGACCGGGGCAGCCGATCCCCACCCGCGTCGACGTGCGCATCCGTCTCGAGCAACGGTCCCCGCCGACGGGTGACGCGGGAATCTCGGGCCAAGGACCAGCGCAGCCGTTCGTGGGATGGCTGGACCTCCTCCGGGTCCTCGGGGACCTGTTCGCAGACGAGCCGCAGCTCCCACGAGCGCGTGGATGAACGGATGCCTCGACATCCCCGCGATGTCAGAGTCCCTGAGCGTACCCGCGAGGGGCGGGATGGGACCGCCGTGTACCGATCGCGAACGGTGGCGCGCCAACGCGCGCAGGCGAGTCGTCGCCGTCACGGTCGTCACGGTGGCCGGCGGTGCAGCTCGCACGGCTCCAAGGCGGGAGTCTCGATCAGACCGCGACTCCGTCCCGAGACACCGACTAGGCCAGATTTGATTCTCCGACGTCGAGCCCGCGACCTGGAGCCCCGACGCCTCCGTGCCGCGGGCGAGCACCCGTGGGGGATCGGGACGTTCCAACCAAGCCCGAGGGGTCTCGGAGGAGGTGTGGACGCCGGGCCCCTCGCAGCAACGGCGGCCGGTTGGGACTGGGCCGCTTTCCCCGATGCCCGTTGCTTCGGGCACCGGCGGTATGACGACGGAGGCGGGGGCGCTGTTCCCTACCTCATCACACGGGGGGCGATGTCGCGGTAGCGCCGCGGCGGCGCGCCCACTCACGTTCGACGACCAGGCGTCACACGGCTGTCGACGAGGAAGCTGGCAGCGGCCGAGCTAGGGCGTCGGGATGAACGGGCGGGGCGGGTAGGCGACGGGGCGTGGCTGGCCGCCGAGCGTGCCCTCAACGACCGGCAGAATCACTTGGCTCGCCGTGATCGTCGGGTCGGCGTGAACCGTGATCGTCGGGGCGTACTGGGGTTGACCCGCGTGGCCGTACCAGTCCTCGTCGCCGCTGACGAGGACCGCGATCCGGTCGCCGAGATCGAGCACCTCGGCGATGTCGTAGATGTCAACGCGGACCGGCGTCGGCTCGCCGGTCGGGAAGTCGCGTCCGACGTAGCGCCCGTCGTGGAACCGCAGGTCTGCGGCACCAGTCGCGAGCCAGTCCAGCGACATCGACGGGTCGCCGCACGACATGCTCGCAGGCACACGCAGCAGGTGGACCGCGAACACCCCGCCCGGTCGGTCGCTGGACAACGTCAGGTACGCGAACGGGTTGCCGGCGATCACCGTGCGATCGGTGACGGGCGCGGAGACGTACGCAAGTCCCGTGTCGACCGGGATGCCAGACGCCTCACGGCAGATCGCCGACCACGCGGCGTCGGGGACCCCTACCTCCTCTGCGCCGCTGTGATCGTTGAGGGTCGAACGGACGGCGACGAAGCTGCGGTCGCCGTCCGCGGGTTCCGGCGACGCATCCACACCGGTCAGGTAGAGGCTCTCGTCGCGTGCCTCGACGGGCGGCCAGGCCGCGCTCGTGCGCCAGGCGCCGGTCGAGTCCTGGTAGTCGACACGGCCGAGCGCCGGCGGCTCTCCGACGCCCTTGAGCCAGTAGTCGAGCCAACCGAACAGGGTCGGGGCCCAGTTCTCCCGGACCCACTGCGGCGTGAGCGCAGGTTCCTCCGCGAACGGTGGGCCGTGGCCCCACTGCCCGGTGATCTGCCACTTGGGCGCTTGCGTGGTCGTCGCCCAGACCGCGGAATCCTGGAACGCGTGACCGGTCAGGTCCTGGAACCCGTGGGCGAGCAGCACGGCAGCCGTGACGTCGGGGAACCGGTCGATGAACCGCCGTGGCACCCACACTGATGCGTCACGGACGTCGTTGAACTCGCCGCGGTTGGACTCCGCCTCGGCCGCGATCCGCGACGGACACGACCGTTCGACGGCTCGGGGACCTTGCTCGATGACCGTCTGGTGGCCCTCGCCGGCGTGCGGGACGAGAGAGGTCTCGACGAACAGGAGCTTGTCGAGCGTCGCCACAGCAGGCCACAGCGCCCCTTGCGGTGTGTAGTGGTAGGTGTAGAGGTCGCTGACGATGCCCGTCGTCACGATCGTCTTCAGTCCTTCCGGCGCCTGGATCGCTGCCTCCCACGGCGTCGTGCCCGGCCAGGAGTTGCCGCCCATCCCCACGCGGCCGTTGGACCATGGCTGGGCAGCCGCCCACGCCACCAGCGCGGCCTGGTCCCGCTGCTCCGCGGGCCCCGACAGGTCGCCGCACCCGCCCGACCCGCCCGTGCCCCGCAGACTGAAGAACGCCGCCGCGTACCCACGTCGCACGAGCTCCAGCGGAGCGACGCCCCACGTGCGCTTCACGTAGGGTCCTGGGTCCTCGGCCCAGAACTCGTCGGTGCCGGCTCCGGGTCGACACGGGGGGATCCTGCGGGTGCACACGCCGAGGTACGGGCTCGAGTGCAGCGCCACCGGCGCCCGTACCCCGTCGTCGGGCAGCGCCGGCAGGCCGACCCAACCCTCCAGCGGCGTCCCGTCGAAGCTCTCCACCACCACGTGGCGGACCTCCGCGAGCTCGAATGGACCGTCAAGGCCGCGGGGCCATTCGTTGCCGCAGGGATGCGGATGCTGACACCTCGGTGGCTGGTCCTGCCGACGAGGAGTCGCCTCGACCTGCTGGCCTCGGCCGCGCGCCGCGGGGTCGTCAGCCGGGTCCAAGATGACGGGGGCACGGATGACTCCGCTCGACCTGCCAGCCGACGAACTGCTCGACGGTGGCCGGGCTGAGGTGGCGAGCGCTGCCGGAGAGTTGCTGTCCGCTTGATCTGCCCTCGGCGACGACCAGCCTGACGTCACCCCCAGCATCCCCAGCATCAGTACAACGAACGTCCAAGTGATCCTCGTCAACATCATCTCTTCCCAGCTCCTTCGGGATCTGGCGTTACGGGGACGGAACGAACGGGCGCGGCGGGTAATCGAGCCTGGGACGGGAATCGCCCAACGTGCCCTCGAGCATCGGGATCACGACGTGGCTGGCGGATGACATCGCCTCACCGTGGATCACGATCGTGGGCGAATCCGGGCGTCCAGCAGCCCACTCGTTGAAGACGCCATCACCAGCGCTGACGACGACCGCGATCCGGTGCCCTGCAGGGACGTGCTCGGCGAGGTTGTACAGGTCGATGCGGACGTTGGTCGGTTCATCGACGGGGAAGTCGACACCCGCGAAGTTCCCGGCATGGAACCGGAGTTCGGCGGCACCCTTGGAGAGCACCTCGACACCGCGACCTGTCCGGAAGGATCACAGGCGAAGTCCACGTCAACACCTCCGAGTCGGCCCAGCTGGACCCCACGTCCGGGACCGATGTCGGAGCACACGTTCCAGGAACCACGTCTCTGGAACATCCGTAGCGCTACGGATATGTGCGAGGTGTGTGTGAGGTCAGCCGGATCGCGCCATGGAGGCTTCGCGTTCGGCGTAGGCCGCTTCAAGCTCGCGTCGGTTGGACACGCCGAGCTTGGCGAAGACGTGGGCGATGTGGGTCTCGACCGTGCAGCGGGAGATGAACATGCGCTCGCCGACCTCGCGGTAGATCAACCCCTCGGCCACCAGGTCGACGACTCGCCGCTCCGTCTCCGTCAGCGCGTCCCAGCCTTTGGCGGGCCGTTGACGTGACGGTGCAGGTCGCCCAGGAGGGCGGACCGGCTGGTCGCGATGGACCGCGGTCGCATGGTGACCGCTGGTCCACCGACCGAGCTCGTACAGCATCCGGATGTGCTGGCCGCCTACCTCGGCCACCCGATCGACGCCGTGCCGTCTCGTCACCCATCTCCGTAGCCGTTACGGATGTCCCGATCGGGCGGAACGGTTTCGGTGGTGATCGGGCCGAGGCAGGCCCCGCCGAGGCAGGCCCCGAGGTGCCCACGACGGAGGAGATGCACATGTTGGATCCCACACGAACCAGGGCGGTGACGGCTCGGCGTGCCACGAGCGTGGCCGCCGCGGTCGCGCTGCTCGCCACGCTGTCGGTCGCGCCCGCAGCCGCGGACCGACCGCTGTTCCAGGACCACGTCCGGTTGCAGCACGACCTGCATGAGGTCCCCGACCTGACAGCGGCCTGCGGGTTCGAGGTCTGGCACGAGGAACGGGTCAACGTCATCCAGCGCGTGTACGAGGACGGGACCGAGGAGATCCGTCTCTTCGTGCACGAGAACCTCGTCAACGTCGTCACCGGAGAGTCGGTCGAGCACCTCATGGCCGGCGCGCGGTCGCTGGACGGGACACAGACCGTCGACGGCGACCACTTCGTCATCGATCTGGAGGCCCGGCACGTGGGTCTGCCGTCGCACTGGCGCAAGAGCGGCGAGGGCGTGCTGCTGCGCGACGCTGGTCTGGTCGAGCTCGACGTCTACGTCGTCCTCGACATCTCGCAGGATCCACCCGAGCTCGTCACGGAGGAGGTCGAGGTGCAGGTCGTGCACGGTCCGCATCCTGAGCTCGAGATGACCCAGGAGGAGTTCTTCGACTTCGTCTGCGGTGCCCTGAGCTGACCTGATGCCTCGCTACTCATGAACGCCCCGGAGTCGCGGACAGGTCCGGAGACGGGCCGCGGGAGGGCGACGCACGATGCCTCCCCAGCGGCCACGGGCGTCGTCGGACCTGTCGCCGGACCCGGGGCGACCGAGTCGGCACACGTGGACGTGTGCATCCGACTCGAGAGCCCGTCACCACCGACCGGTGAGGCGGGTGTGTCCGGCGACGGCGACACGCACCCGTTCGTGGGATGGCTGGACCTGCTCAGGGTCCTCTCGGACGTGTTCGAGGAGCACGATCGGCGCCGACGGGACGAGCGGGGAGGCGGCGCAACTGGCAGGCGTGTTCCCTGATCTACGTCGCCGTCGACAGTTCGACGGTGTTGCCGGAGAGCAGGTGCCAGGGTGATCGCCCACCTCGACCGAGATGGTGAGCGCCCGGGTGGCGAGGACGGCGGCCTCGCCGCGCTGGCCGGCTGCCCAGTGCATCCACGCGCGTGTAGCCGCGGCCCGAGCTTCGCCCCGCGCGCTCAAGCCGGCGGCCTCGAGCTCGTCGAGCCACGCGCTGCCTTCGTCGCGGTCCGTGTCTGTTCGGCGAGTGGACCGGCGAACTCGACGAGCCGGTCGTGGATCGCCTCGTCCAGCGAGGTCAGGGGGCGGCCAGCACCGGCATCAACGTCGCCGCGGCGTCCTCGGGACGATCGGCGGCTGCGAGGACCTCCGCCGGGGCCAACCTCAGACCGGGGTGGACCCACCTCGAGCGCCGATCGCAAGCCAGCCCGGTCCAGCGGTTCGTCGTCGACGATGACCACCCCGACGCTCACCTGCATCCCCTCTCGCCGTTGCATCGCGTCTCGGCGCAGCACCTCCGTGACGCCTGGCGAGCGGCGTCACTCGACGACCGGGTCCGGACGGCAGGGTTGCGTCACTATCGTTCCGCACTCGACGATCAGTGCGGTCATCTTCATCGGAGACCCTTCCCTTGCATGCCGCCATCGGTCCGTGCCGGGTTCGACCACGTCACCAGGTTCTCGAAGAGTTGGTAGCCGGTCGGCGTGACGGCGTGCGAGGCCAGGCCGAACGGGTGATAGTTGGCCTCCGTCGGCTCGGGCAGCAGGGCACCCGCGATCCGGACGACACCGTCGCCGACCGGGAGCTCGCCCAGCGAGACGCCCACGGTCTGTTCCACACCGTCGCGCGCGTCGATGTCGAGGTGGACGAAGGTCCGCGCGGCCGCACGGCCACCGGCGGCTTGCCACGCAGCGGGTGATACGACCCAGTTGGGCGCGTCGCAGACGTCTTTCAGGCACTCGAAGTTCTCGAACCGCAAGGGGCTCACGACGAACCCGAGCGGCCCGGGCTCGTAGGTCTGCTGCGGTTCCTGGAACACCTGCCCACTGAAGGTGAACGGCAGGTCGACGTGACCGTCCTTATCGACCGCATCTGCGAGCGGGTCGCGGTAGGTGTCGGATGTCCCGTCGGAGAAGTCCATCCAGCCCGCGTAGAAGAACCCGCGCACGATGTCGTGCTCATTGAGCCCGACGTCCAACCGGGCGAGCCCGGTCAGGGCTTCGTCGGTGAGCACCAGGTTGCCGCCAGCCGCCACCCAGGCGCGCATCCGCCCCAGGACGGTGCCCTGCTTCTTTTCGTCGAGGTCGGACGGGACGAGCTCGCCCGTCACCACGAGGGTGTCGAACCGGTCAAGGGCACGACGGCCACGGAGGATCTCCTCCACGGTGATCGGCTCGAGCGGGGGGCTGCCCTCGGCGACGTGGTCGTTGAGGTCGACGAAGAAGTCGGTGCGCGAGACGTCGTACGGCGCTTGGTCCGGCACGCCGGTGGAGGGACCGGAGCCGAACGAGATCGTGTAGCGCACCGGTTCGTCCACGGGAGAGGTGTGGTGCAGTCGGTAGCGGCCCGGGTCAGGCTCGTTGACGTCGATCCGTCCGCTGGGAGGGAGGTAGTAGAACGAGGGGAGATCCGGGTGCGTGTCGCGGCCGACCTCCTCGCAGTCGGTCAGGCCGCAACGCTCGAGGACGAGGTCGCCGGCGACCGCCTGTCCCGACAGCGTTCGGACGTTGGCGTAGGCGGCGACGACGGTCACGCTGCCGTTGTGCACGCCGGCGTCCGGTCCCAGGATGTCGAACTCGAAGACCTCGTCCGGCAGGACGATCCTGTCGATCCCCGCCTGCGTCGGCAGCCCGGAGAGCGGGCTGGCGAGTGAGCCTCCCGGGTGCGCCGTCCGCTGCCCGTCCTCCAGGTAGCCGATCCGGCCGCCCGGCGCGAAGCTCGCCTCGGTGCCCTGGAGGATCTGGGCGAGCTGCAGGTAGACGGTGCCCTTGTTGCTGTCGATCCCGAGCTGCACGAAGTGCGGGTCATAGACGAGCGGCGAGAAGAGATGGGCGCCCTGCTCCAGTGCGAGGGCCAACTCCTTGGTGACGTCCAGCCGGTCACCCAACCCGTGTGGTGCACTCGTCCACGTGACCGCCGCACCGGTGACGGTGTACGCGATCGTCTCCCAGGCTGTCCCCCACGCGTCGGGGCAGACCTGGACGAGGAGAACCTCCTCGTGGCCGGTCGTGGGGCAGTCGCCTGGAGGCGCGATGTTCTTGCTCCATTTCAACCGCTCGACCGCGTCGCGGTAGGTGCGGACGCCGAACTCGACGGCCGTGGCGTTCTCGGCGTAGTCGACGTCCCCCTCGACATCGAGCAGTGTCAGTCCGAAGTGCTGGTCGTCCCATCCGAAGTTGTGCAGGTCGGCCGTTGCCGCGAACCGTCCGGCCGAGGTCGTGTCCTTGACGTGTGCGAGGAACCGCCCGAAGCCGCGCGACTCGGGCTCACTGAACGGCGTGTACCGTGCCTCGGTGTAGCCCAACGCCGCCCAGTCGCGGTTGAGGTCGACGCCGTTGCCGTTGAACCGTGAGCGGCGGATACCTCCGCTCTCGAGCTCCCCTTGCCGCCAGCCATCGGGGTTGCCGAGCACCAGGTAGACCACCGACCGATCCAGGACGGCCCCCGCGGTCGGCCCTGAACCCGACGGTTCCAGGATCGGCTTCGGGAAGGGGCCGTCGGTGCCGCACGCAGGCGCGGAGCCGCCGTCCTCACAGGCGGACCAGGTCACCAGGTCCTCGACGATGCGGACGCCCGCTTCGCGGCCGAACGGCTCCTCACCATGCAGGGAGAGGAAGACGAGGAAGTGCTCCCGGTCCGCTTCGGGGATCGCAGAGGCTTCGTCGGTCACCTTCACGACGTGCAGGTCGCTGCGGACCCGCTCGAGGTTCTCGCGCAGGAACCCGGCGCTCTGCAGGTCCTCGCCGAGGAGCGCGGGCAGGTGGGACAGCTGCTCCCGGAGGTTGAGCACGTCGAGGTACCGCGGGTGCTGGCTCTCGAGGAACCGCAACCCGGCGATCGTCTCGTCCCAACCGAGCCAGCCCGTAGCGCAGACGTCGCCCTTGGCCCACGGGCTGGACCCTGGGTCGCCTCGGAGACAGGCCAGCGGGTCGGGGAAGACCCGGCCGTACTGCGCGTAGGTGGCCGGGTCGGTGGCGACGGCCGTCGCTGCGCCCGGCGCTCCGGCCGACGCGACGAGCGTGATCGCGACGGTCGACAGGACAGTGATGGTGGACAGGGTGCGGCGCATCGGCCCCTCCTCGCTTCGTCCACCGACCATGCAGGTCACGGCATCGCGGAACATCCGTAACGGGACGCAGTGGCTACGGATATCGGCATCCCCGATCGGCCGGGATGCGAGGCTCCTCAGGTGGCGCGGGCCTGCCGTGCCTCGTACGCCGTCAGGAGATCGCCGCGGTTCGAGATGTCGAGCTTCGTGAAGATGTGCGCGACGTGGGTCTCGACGGTCCGGCGGGAGATGAACATTCGCTCGCCGACCTCCCGGTAGATCAACCCCTCGGCCACCAGGTCCACCACGCGCTGCTCGGTCTCGGTCAGCGCCTCCCAGCCTGTGGCGGGGCGCTGACGTCGTCCGCGCTTGCCGCGCCGCACGCCGAGGTCGCGCAGGCGAGCTTCGAGGCGGGCGACCTCACGGACCGCCCCCATGTCCTCCCAGAGGTCGAGCGCCTCGGTGAGCAGCTCCGCTGCTTCGTCTGAGCCACCGTCGGCCCGACCGAGAACCTCGGCGGCGTCCTCGAGCAGGAGCGGGAGCTCACCGTGGAGCCACGTGCCGTGGGTACGTGCACACACCAGCGCTTCCCGCACGGTCCCGGCATCGTCGTCGAGGATCCCGCGCAGCCACGGGACGGTCGGGTCCGTGGGCTCGTCGGGGAGGTCGGCCAGCAGGTCCTCAGCCAGCTCGTGGCCGTGACCGGTCGCGACGGTCAGGCGTACGAGCGGGACACCCGCCATCATGGCGATGACCTGGCGGACGCCGGGCGGGGTCCCCGTGTAGGCGTCGGCCAACAGGTCACGGGCCGCGTCGCTCTCGCCCGTGGCGTCCAGGAGCGTCGCGCGCGCGATGGCGGACTGGGCGACGTGGCCGGCCGGAACGTGGTCCCGTTCGAGGGCCGCGTCCGCTCGCGCGAGCCAACCCTCTGCGGCGGCGAGGTCGTCGCGGTGGACGTCGATGCGGGCCAGGCGGCAGAACACGTCCAGCAGTGGGGCGGTGCCGTGGTCCAGCTCCAGGGCGCGCTCGAGGGCGGCTTCCAGCTCCACCGCCGCCTCGTCCCAGCGACCGG
>JAHWKY010000054.1 GCA_019347575.1 Actinomycetota bacterium
CTGGAGAGGTCGTCGTCATCACGGGGCGGAACCTGAGCGGGTCCTCCGCGGCGCTCCAGCTGGCGGCCAGCGTCGAGATCCTGCTCGACGGTCGCGTGCTCGCTCCGGAGTCGGTCTCCGCGACCGAGGTCCGGGTCCGGATCCCGCTGGACGTCTCGCCCGGTCCGCACACGCTGAGCGTGCGGGTCGACGGGCGCACCAGCAACTCGGTCCAGTTCACCGTGGAGGTCTTCACCGTCACCGGCACCTACCAGGGCCCGGGGCGGATCGCCTCGGCGACTTGCAACGACCCGGCCGTCCAGGCGGAGCTGCAGCAACTCTTCCCGCCGGGGGCCACCGGAGAGGGCATCCAGGCGGTCCGCGACCGGCGCCGGCCCCGTTTCCAGGGCAGCTGATGCGGGCGAGCTGGCTCGGCACCCTGGTGGGGCTGCTGCTGCTGGGCGCCCTCGTGTGGATCGGCGTGCGGCTCGTGTCTGGCGCGTCGCTCGAGCAGGTCCTGGCGGCCGTCTCGGCGTTCGTGGTCCTGACGGGGATCTACGTCGCGGTCGTCGGGTTCGACCGCCGCGGACCGCGCTGAGGGTGGAGCGGGCGTGGTCGGTCTTCGCGGCTTCGACCCGGCTGCTCCTGTCTGGCACCATCCGTGTCGTAGGTCCAGGCGCCTGCCTCCGTCGGCAACCTGCGGAACGGGCGCGCGAGGGTTCGCGGTAACACGGGACACGACATGACACGTCGGCGCGTGTGGCAGCTAGCACGGGAGACCGGCCTGTCCACCCGAGACGTGATCGAAGGTCTCCTTGATATGGGGATCGAAGCGACGAGCCACGCGGCGACCGTCTCCGAGAGCGAAGCCGAACGCTTCCTCGACATCCTGAACAGGGAGCGCGGGGCGGCGACCCCGGGGAGGATGCGCGTCGACGAGCTAGCGGAGCAGCTAGGTATGGACACCGGGGCGGTGATCATCCTCCTGGAGGAGCTCGGCGTACGCGCGAAGAGCCCCACCGCGAGCGTCTGGGACTTCGATGCCGACCGTCTCCTCACCTGGCTCGAGGGCCGGGAGAGCTGGCTCCCCCTCGAAGATCCGACGACGACCCCCCCTGGAGACGGTCCACCCGTCACGCTCCGTCGACCGCCTGCCGGGGAGCCCGGGGAGACGCCCAGAGCGGCGCGGCTCGGTGTGGACCACCATCCAGGACGCGCGCCGTCCCCGACGAGGACCGTCGAGGACGCCTCCACGTCCGCCAGGGGTGTGGCGGGAACCGAGGCGGGGGGAACCGGAACCGAGGCGGGGGAACGGCCCGGCGTCGGCTCCCGGTCGGACCGCAACCTCGTCCGTCGCGTGCTCAGAGAGATCCGCCCCTACTGGCGCGGTCTGACCGGGTTGGTGACGCTGGACCTGCTGGCGACACCGCTCGCGCTCCTGAAACCCATCCCCCTCGCGATCGCGATCGACACCGTCCTTGGTGACGATCCCATCCCCGGGGTCATCGCCGCCATCGCACCCGAGGCGCTCACGCGGAGCGACCTGCGGGTACTGCTCCTCGCCGCCCTGCTCCAGGTGGCCATCGTCCTCTTCGGCCAGCTCCAGAGCCTCGGCGCCTACGTGCTCAACACCTACACCGGAGAACGGCTCACCCGCGGCTTCCGGGCGCACCTGTTCAGCCGGGCACAGCAGCTGTCGCTGCTGTACCACTACCGCCACGGGCCTACCGACGCGCTGTACCGGATCGAGTACGACGCGCCTTCGGTCCAGCACACCGTCGACAGCGCCCTCCCGCTCGTGTCGTCCACGGTCATGTTCGTCGCCACCATCTACGTGACCGCTCGGATCGACGGGCAGCTCGCGCTCGTCGCCCTGGCGATCTCGCCGGTCCTGTTCCTGCTGTCACGCGGGTACGCCGGCCGGATACGTCCGCGCTACCGCGAGCTGCGCGAGCTCGAGAGCTCGGAGCTGAGCGTCGTCCAAGAGGTGCTGTCGGCGATCCGCGTGGTCAAGGCGTTCGGGCGCGAGGCGCACGAGCGCGACCGCTTCGTCGACCGGTCGAACCAGGTGGTGAGGGCCCGGGTCTCGCTCTCGATCGCCGAGGGGAGCTTCGGCCTCGGGATCAACCTCACCACGGCGGTCGGTACCGCGCTCGTCCTGTACATCGGGGTCCGCCACGTGCTCGCCGGCGCGCTGACGCTCGGGCAGCTCACGATCGTGCTGGGCTACCTCGCGCAGCTGTACGCCCCGCTACGGAGCGTGAGCCAGCGCATCGGCGACGTCCAGAACTCGATCGCTGGTGTCGAGCGCGCCTTCGAGCTGCTCGATCAGCCTTCCGAGGTCGAGGAACGGCCTGGAGCCCGGCGCTTGGAACACGCGGAAGGCGCACTGGCCTTCGAGGACGTGCGGTTCTCCTACGACGGGCAGATCGACGTCCTGCGCGACGTCACGTTCGCGATCGAACCGGGGACGCGACTCGGCATCGCGGGGCGAACCGGGGCCGGCAAGACGACGCTCGTCAGCCTCGTCACCCGGTTCTACGACCCGACCCGCGGCCGCATACTGCTGGACGGCGTGGACATCCGCGATTACCGGGTCGCGGACCTCCGCGATCAGTTCGCCCTCGTGCTCCAGGAGCCGGTCCTGTTCTCGACGACGGTCCGAGAGAACCTCCGCTACGCGCGACCCGATGCGCGCCAGGACGACATCGTCGCGGCGGCCCGGGCGGCGGACGCCCACGACTTCATCTGCGCGCTCCCCGAGGGGTACGACACCGTCGTCGGCGATCGTGGTATGCGCCTGTCGGGTGGCGAACGCCAGCGCGTCTCGCTCGCTCGCGCGTTCCTCAAGGACGCCCCGGTGCTCATCCTCGACGAACCCACGAGCTCGGTGGACCGCGAGACCGAGGCGACCATCATGGCAGCGATGCAACGGCTCATGGTGGGACGGACCGCGCTGATGATCGCGCACCGCCTCTCCACGCTCGAGCACTGCGACGCGGTCATCGAGCTCCGCGACGGGCGGGCCCGCTTCGCGGGTGCGGACGGACTCGAGACCGCGGACACCGCAGCATGAGAGCCGTGGTCTGCGGTCCGATCGCGACCCTCCCGGTGGGGGGCGTCGCCTGGGACTACGGCCAGTACGCGGTCGGACTCGAGCAGCTCGGGTTCGACGTCTACTACCTCGAGGACACCGCGCACCCGCCGCTCCACCCGACCGAGTGGCTGTACGTCGACGATCCCTCGCCGAACCTCGCCCACCTCGAGGCGGCGCTGCGAGCTCTGTCCCCCCGGCTCGCGGAGCGCTGGCACTTCCGCATGCCCGACGGACGCGGCTACGGCATGGATCACCACGATGTCGTCGAGCTCGTGGCGGACGCCGAGCTCTTCCTCAACGTCTCGGGCATCGGGATCCTCCGCGAGGAATACCTCCCGTCGAGACGGAAGGTGCTCATCGACACCGATCCCGGCTGGAACCACTTCGTGATGTTCGACCGTCGCGACGTCGGACCCGGCCTCGAGGACGCGGAGGGGTTCCGCGGCCACGACCACTTCTTCACCTACGCCGAGCACCTGGGCGCACGGGACTGCCTCCTACCCGACCTCGGTATCGACTGGCACCCCACCCGTCCCCCGGTCGTGCTGGACGCCTGGCCGGTCGTGGGTGATCCCGGCGACCGTTGGACGACCGTTCTGTCGTGGGACAACTACCGCGACGACGTCGAACACCAGGGTCGCACCTACGGCGCCAAGGAGCGCGAGTTCGCCCGGATCGAGCGACTCCCGCAACACACCTCCACCTCCCTGGAGATCGCCGCCGGCGGAGTGCGACCCCCCGTCGAACGCTGGCGCGAGCTCGGGTGGTCCGTCGTCGACGCCCCGGCGGTCACGGGGACCGTGGAGAGCTACCGCACCTACATCCGCGGCTCGCGCGGGGAGTTCAGCGTCGCCAAGAACGTCTACGTGGACACGCGCAGTGGGTGGTTCAGTTGCCGGTCGGTCTGCTACCTCGCGGCGGGGCTCCCCGTCGTGCTCCAGGACACCGCCTGGTCCGCGCACCTCCCCACCGGCGAGGGGCTGCTGAGCTTCGACGATCTCGACGGGGCGGTCGCCGCGCTCGCCCGGGTCGAGCGCGACCCGAACGCGCACCGTCAGGCCGCCCGGGCGATCGCCGAGGAGCACTTCGCCGCCGAGGGCGTCTTGACCGGTCTCCTGGAACGGATCGGGATCGGAGCCGGCGGTGGATGAACACGAGCTGACCGGCGCCTGGGATCACGCGAGGCTGCCACCCAACGTTCGCGTCGGAGAGCGCTGCTGGCTCGAGCGTCTGGGCAGCTTCGAGCGCGTCGCGACCGAACGAGACCCGGGGCTCGTCCTCGGGGACGGCGTCAGCGTCTTCACCTGGACGACGTTCAGCATCGAGCCCACGGGGCTCGTGGAGGTCGGCGACGGGTGCGTGCTCGTTGGTGCCCTGTTCATGTGCGCCGAGCACATCCAGGTCGGGCAGCGGGTCGTCGTGTCGTACAACGTCACAATCGCCGACTGCGACTTCCACCCGCGTGACCCGGAGCTACGTCGACAGGACGCGGTCGCGGTCAGCCCGTGCCACGAGGCGGACCGCCCCCCGTTCACCACGGACCCGGTGGTGATCGAGGACGACGTCGAGATCGGGATCGGAGCGATCATCCTGAAGGGCGTGTGCGTCGGCCGCGGCGCGCGCATCGAAGCAGGCGCGGTGGTCACCGGCGACGTCGCGGCCGGGTCGACCGTGGCCGGTAACCCGGCCCGTCCTGTCACCGGAGAGGTGCGATGAGCGACCGGGCCGTGCTCGACCACGACTGGTTCTCCCGACCCCTGCCGCCGCACCTCGTCCTCGAGGAGGGCAGCTGGCTCCACTCGAGCTACGCGTTCCTGCACTGTCGGAGCGAGCGCGGGGTGCGCGTGGGGCGCCACTCGGGTATCTACATCGGCACCGCGTTCAACCTGACCGAAGCGGGCCAGGTGACGATCGGCGAGCACTGCACGATCGGCGGCGCCACCTTCACAGGCGCGGTCGAGGTGACGATCGGCGACCACGTCCTCGTGTCGTACGAGGTGGTGGTCAGCGACGACAGCCTCGGGCTGCCCCCCGAGGTCCACCCGAGACCGCGTGATCCGGTCCCCATCACGATCGAGGACAACGCCTGGATCGGAGCCCGTGCGGTGCTCCTGCCGGGCGCGATGATCGGCGCCAACGCCATCGTCGGCGCGGCCACGGTCGTCGACTTCGCCGTGCCGGACGACGCGATCGTGGCGGGCAACCCCCCCAGGATCGTCGGTTCGGTCCACGACCGGAGCGGAACACGGTGAGCGACGTACGCGTGGTCGTGTGCGGTCTGGCGGTGAGCGTCCCGCTTGGCGGGATGGGTCTGCACTACCTCCAGTACTGCCTCGGGTTGCGGGACCTCGGGGTGGAGGTCCTGTACCTCGAGGACAACCGGGGCTGGCCGTACGACCCGATCCGTGGCTCGGGGGACGGTGACGACCGCTACAACGTGGCATGGGCACGTGAGATGTTCGCGGCGTTCGATCTCCGATGGGCGTACATGGACACCGCTGGCCGCTACCACGGCACGAGCGAGTCGGACGTCCACGCCTTCTGCGCGGGCGCCGATCTCCTGCTGAACGTCAGCGGCGGACTCGACCCCTTCCCCCACCACCGGAAGGCGGCCCGGCTCGCGTTCGTCGACACCGACTCGGGGTGGGGGCAGGTCAAGATCGCGCAGGGCGACGCGGCGATCCGCGGGATGTACGCGGCCCACGACCTGCACTTCACGTTCGCCCAGTCGATCAACGAACCGACCTGCCGGATCCCCCACGTCGGGTTCGACTGGCGCCCGACGCGGCAGCCGGTCCACCTGCCGTTCTGGGAGGACCGGCACCCGCCCGGGCCCGCGTACACCACGGTGATGAACTGGGATGCGTACGGGGAGGTCCGTTGGGAGAACCAGCGGTGGGGGCAGAAGGACGCCTCGTTCCCGCTCGTCCTCAATCTCCCCCGGCGGACCGCGCTCGGGTTCGAGGTCGCAGTCGCGGGACCGGCCCCTCGCGACGAGATGAGAGCGCACGGCTGGCGCGTCGTGGAGCCGTTCCCGATCTCGCGCACGATCTGGGACCTCCGCGAGTACGTCCGGGGCAGCCGGGGGGAGATAGGGATCTACAAGGAGGGCTTCGTGCGCTCCCGCAGCGGGTGGTTCGCGGAGCGCAGCGCGAACTACCTCGCAGCAGGTCGCCCGGTCGTCGCCCAGGACACCGGGTGGTCCAGGCACCTGCCGACCGGCCAGGGGCTGTTCGGGTTCACGGACCTCGACGAGGCTGCCGCCGCGTACACGACGATCGAGGAGGATCTCGCGCACCACTCCGAGGCCGCCCGCCGGGTCGCCAGGGAGCACTTCGACGCCACCGTCGTCCTCGACGAGCTCCTCTCCGACGCCGGGGTCGGGTGACCGGCGTGGTCGATGTCTCCGGGCTCGACGGGACGTGGGATCGCCGTGACCTGCCGGGGAACGTCCGTATCGGAGAGGGCTGCTGGATCGAACGTCGTGAGAGCTTCACGCCGTTCCGCAGCGCACGGGATCCGGGCCTCGAGCTCGGCCGCGAGGTCCGCGTGTACGGCGGCACCCTGTTCAGCGTCGAACCGTCCGGGACGGTGTCGGTCGGGGATCGCTCGGTCCTCGTCGGAGCCACGATCCTGTGCGCCGAGAGGGTGACGATCGGACGGGAGGTCGTCGTCTCCTACCACGTCACGATCGCCGACGCCGACCTCCATCCCCACGATCCGGAGCTCCGGCGCCTCGACGCGGTCGCCCACGCCCCGCTGCGCGAGGGGCCGCCGCGACGGCCGTTCAGCGCCGAACCCGTCGTCATCGAGGACCGTGTCCGGATCGGCGTCGGCGCCATCCTCCTCAAGGGTGTCACGGTCGGTGAAGGAGCCGAGATCGCCGCCGGCGCGGTCGTGACCCGGGACGTCCCCGTTGGGGCGTTCGCCGCCGGCAACCCCGCCCGGGTGTCGGACCGCAGGAGCTGGCGATGAGCGCGCGACCGTCGGGCGGCACGCGACCCCGGTCGCCACACGAGGCGTTCGACTGGTGGCCGGCCGGGATCCCACCCAACGTCGACCTGGGTGAGCGCGTCTGGCTGTACAGCAGCTACGCGTTCCGCCACTGCGAGAGCCGCCGACCCGTCGCCGTACGGATCGGGGACGACAGCGGTGTCTACGACGGGACCTCGTTCGATCTCGGTGCGGACGGTCAGGTCACGGTCGGACGGTTCTGCACGCTGGTCGCGCCGACCTTCGCGACGAACGCGACGATCAGCATCGGCGATCACACGTTCGTCGCTCAGGGGGTCACCTTCGCGGACACCCACGCCGCGACCCCCGCACCCCGCGAACGCTCGGCGTCCCGGACGCTCGGCGACACCGTCTGGATCGGAGCACGCGCCACCCTCCTTCCCGGCGCCGACCTCGGCAACGGCGTGATCGTGGGCGCCGGCACCGTCGTGGACCGGGCGATCCCGGCGTACGCGGTCGTTGCAGGAGCGCCGGCCCGCATCATCGGATGGGCCCGACCGGGCAGCGCACAGTGAGCGGGGGGCCCGCAGGTCAAGCGGCGGGGAACCGCGACGCCGGCAGCGTCCTGCGGGTGGTGGTGCTGGGCTACGTCGTGGGGTTCCCGCTGGGCGGCATGACGTGGCACTCACTGCACTACGCGACGGGCCTGGCCGGGCTCGGCCACGACGTGTGGTTCGTGGAGGACTCCCATGACTACGCGAGCTGCTACGACCCCGTGGCCGGGACCCTCGGCACCGACCCGAGCTACGGACTGACCTACGCCCGAGAGGTGCTCGACCGCGTCGGCCTCGGGGATCGTTGGGCCTACTACCACGCGCACTCCGACCGGTGGCGTGGACCCGCCTCGGAACGGACGACCGCGGTCTGTGCTGAGGCTGACGTCGTCATCAACGTCGCGGGGATCCACCCGCTGCGTCCCTGGCTGCGGGACATCCCGGTGCGGATCTTCGTGGACGCCGATCCCGTCTTCACGCAGGTCCGCCACCTCCGGGACGAGAGCGCACGTCGGCACGCGCGGTCCCACACGCACTTCTTCACGTTCGGGGAGAGCATCGGCCGGCCCGGCTGCGACGTGCCCGACGACGGCTTCCCGTGGCAACCGACCCGTCAGCCGATCGCGATCCGGACCTGGCCGGTGGCCGACACTCCGTCCACCGACCGCTTCACGACCGTGATGCAGTGGGACAGCTACGCGACCAGCAGCTGGGACGGGCGCAGCTTCGGGATGAAGTCCGCGTCGTTCGATCCCTTCCTCCACCTCCCCGCACGGACCGAGGCCTCCCTCGAACTGGCGGTCAGTCGCATCCCGGCGGAGCAGCAGGAGCGCCTCCGCACGGCGGGATGGGTGCTGTCCGACCCGCAGGAGGCGACCTGGGACCCGTGGGTCTACCAGCGGTTCATCGCCGGTTCCACCGGCGAGTTCAGCGTCGCGAAGCACGGGTACGTGGTCTCCCGATCGGGTTGGTTCAGCGAACGCAGCGCCAACTACCTCGCCTCAGGTCGCCCCGTCGTCGTGCAGAACACGGGGTTCTCCGGCCACCTCCCGGTCGGTGAGGGGCTGTTGGCGTTCTCCGAGCCCGAGGAGGCGCTCGGGGGCATCGAGGCGGTGCGGTCCCGCCCGGCGGCCCACGCGCGAGCGGCCCGGGCGATCGCCGAGGAGCACTTCGCGGCCGACCGCGTCCTGGCGGACCTCCTCGAACGCGCGACGAGGTGAGTACCCGCGGGCGTCCCCGGCCCCGAGCGGTCCGCCGCATCGCGATCATCGACTGGAGCCACCTCATCGAGGACTACCTGGACGGGATCGGTGCGGACCTGCACGACCTGCGCGACGAGCTCACCGGCGGCTGGCTGTTCGGGATGGTCGACGCGCTGGGAAGCGTCGATGTGCGCACGACACTGGTCACGATCTCGGGCCAGGTCCCCGAGCGGCTCCGCTGGCGGCATCGCCCGACCGGCGCGACCATCAGCCTCCTGCCGGCACCGGCCGCCTACCGACGGATCCGACGGATGCTCTGGAACCCCTACGCGTGGTCGGTCGAGGACGCCGCCACCGTTCCGCACCCGGCGGCCCGACTACCGCTCGCGGGGCTGCTGGCCCTCGCCCCGTACCTGGCGACGCCCGTCCGGGCGCTCGCGCGCGAGCTGCGCCTGCGCGCGGACGCGAAGGTCGTCGTCTGGCACGGTCGGGTCCTGGTCGACGTGAAGGGCCTGGACGTCCTGCTCCGAGCCTGGCGGACCATCCGGCGGGCCCGGACCGGACGATCGTTCCGGCTGCTGCTGATCGGTGACGGCCCTGACGCGGAGCGACTGGCGTCGATGCTGAGAGCTGTCGACGATCCGACGATCATCTGGCGACGCGGGTTCGTCACGGATCGGGCCCGTCTGGTCCGGTGGGTCGGGACCGGCGATGTCCCGGTGCTGAGCTCCCGGCGCGAGGGGTTCCCCGTGGCACCGGTGGAGGCGATGGCGGCTGGGGTGCCGGTGGTCCTGACCGACGTGTCGGGGGCTCGCGACATCCTTCCGCGCAGCGAGCTCGACGGAGGCCTGGTGGTGCCGGTCGATGACCATGCCGCGCTCGCGGACGCGCTCGACCACCTGCTCGCCGACGATGCCAGCGCCGCGAGGGTGGGCGTCGCCGCAGCCCGACGGGCTCGCGAAGCGTTCTCGCTGGAAGCGGTCGGTCGGAGACTCCGGGACGCCCTCAACAGGTCCCAGCGCGCCCACGCCTGAGCTGGAAGAGCATGACCTGCTGCGTGGAACGGACCAGCACCGTGCTCCTCGAGGTGCGCGAAGAGCGCGGGGTAGACGTCCCTCCACCAGAAGCAGGGCCAGGCGATCGCGAGGTAGCCGACGCCGCGTCGTCGGAGCCGGTCGATCTCGGCCAGCGCCGCGCCGTCGTCGGCCGGGTCACCCACGTGGACACCGTCCCGCTCGACGACACGCACGACCTCCCGTGCTCGCAGGCCGGTCTCCCCGAGGGCCGCCCCATCGGCCAGCGCGAGCGCGGCTCCCTCCGGAACCGCGTCACGCAGCTCGTCGAGCGCCCGACGTCGGCGTGCCTGCCAACCACCCCTCCCCTGCCCGGTGCCCAGCTCGCCGAGGAGAGGCTCCAGCAACCGGCGGACCTCCCTCTCCGCGGCCAGCCCCCGGCTGGACAACGCCTCGTACGCTTCCACGACGGGTCGGGGGACCGCGTCGGGGTCGGGATCCCACGCACTCTCGAGCGCGCGCACCTCGGACGGATCCGCCAGCCGTTCCGCCGCCTCGCGTGCACCCTCCGGCACCGACACCCCCACGGAGCGCGCGACCTCGTCGAGCACGGTGGCCGGGCGGTCGAGCAACCGTTCGAAGATCACGACGTCCCGTCGCGCGCCTCGGGTGTGGATCAGCGCGGCGACGGTGTAGCACGCCCAGAGCAGCGCCCCGCGGCCGACGGGGATGTTGTCGCGTACACGCAGCTCGTGCGCCACGGCCGACGGTTGACGGACACAGAGCAGGCACCCAAGGGCGGGAATCACCTCCCGCCAGAAGGGGAGCGCGAGCGTCGCACGGGGATCCTTCCAGGCCCACGCTCCCGATCCCGCGAAGTGCCGTTCGATGAGCCCTCGCGCCTCGGAACGGAGCCGATCGAACCGCGGCCCGTCCTCCCACCGCGGATCCGTCGGGGAGGGAGGGGCGTCCCATCCGGCGCCCAGGGCCGCGAGGACCTCCTCGCTGATCCGTACGAGACCGCGGTGCTCCCGGAGGTCGCGCCGGAGTTCGGGGACCCTCCCGAGGTCGACCCCCAGCTCCTCGAGCAGTCGCGCGGCCAGGACCTTTCCGGTGCGGGGCATCCCGATCACCGCGGTCACGGTTGGAGCGTCCATACCGTCCAACCTCACGCGGGACGACGGGGGTGCCTGGCAGGGTCGCCGTAACTCCCTACGCTATCCGGACGTTCGTACCAACGCAGAGGTACCCGAACGGACTAGTCAGCCGGAAGGTCACCGCTCGTGCCGCAGGTACGGATCGACGGGAAGCACTTCCAGCTCGACGGTGACCGGTTCCTCTTCCGAGGCGTCACCTACGGCACCTTCCGTCCGCGCGATGACGGCCACCGCTTCCCCCGGCCCGCGGTGGTGGACGAAGACCTCGCCACGATGGCGGACGCGGGCTTCACCGTCGTCCGCACCTACACGGTCCCACCGGACGACGTGCTGGACGCGGCGGGGCGGCACGGACTGAAGCTGCTGACGGACATCCACTACCCGGACTGGCGCTACCTGGTGGGGTCTTCGCGCCGGGAGCGGCGCGACGTGCTCCGCTTCGCCGAGCGGGAGGTCGCGGAGCAGACGCGACGCCTCGCCGGCGACGACCGCGTCCTCGCGCTCTCGCTGGGCAACGAGATCCCCGCGGACGTGATCCGGTGGTTCGGTACCGACCGCGTCGCCCGGGCGTTGCACGCACTGACCGGGACGGTACGCGACCTGGATCCCGACCGGCTCGTCACCTACGCCAACTACCCGACCGCGGAGTACCTCCCGCTGGGGTTCCTCGACTTCCTGACCTTCAACGTGTTCCTCGAGGAGCGCAACGATCTCCGCCGGTACCTCACCCGCCTCCAGCACCTCGCGGGCGACCGCCCACTCGTCTTGGGCGAGTTCGGACTCGACGCCGGTGAGGGACCGGAGAGCGAGAAGCTCCAGGCGACGTCCCTCGAGTGGCAGTTCGCGACCGCGGTGGAACGTGGCGTCGCCGGGACGTGCGTGTTCTCGTGGACGGACGAGTGGTGGGTCGGGGACCAGGAGGTCGAGGGCTGGAACTTCGGTCTGACGAGGACGGACCGCTCGCCGCGCCTGGCCCTGAACGTCGCGGAGGCGTGGAACCGACGGACCGTGGCGGATCTCGACCGCGACTGGCCGTCGATGAGCGTCGTGATCTGTGCCTACAACGCCGCGGCCACGCTCGACGAGTGCCTCGCGCACACCTGCGACCTCGATTACCCGGACCTCGAGATCATCGTGGTGGACGACGGCTCCGAGGACGCCACGCTCGAGATCGCCCGACGGCACCCTCGCGTCCGGACCGTCCCGATCGAGCACGCCGGCCTGTCCGCCGCTCGCAACGCCGGTCTCCAAGCCGCGACCAACGACATCGTCGCCTACCTGGACAGCGACGCCTACCCGACGTCCGAATGGCCCTACTACCTCACGCTGGGCTTCGACGGGCCCATGGTCGGCGGGGTGGGCGGCCCCAACGTGCCCCCGCCGGACGGCGGGCGGAGCGCTCACGCCGTCAGCCGCGCGCCGGGCGGTCCGGTCCACGTCCTGGTGTCCGACGATCGGGCCGAGCACGTGCCCGGCTGCAACATGGCCTTCTGGCGGACCGAGGTCCTCGAGGAGATCGGTGGGTTCGACCCCATCTACGACGCGGCCGGCGACGACGTCGACCTGTGCTGGCGCGTCCTGGACCGCGGTTGGCAGATCGGCTTCCACCCCGCCGCCCTCGTCTGGCACCACCGTCGTGCCGACGCCCGCGGCTACCTGCGTCAGCAGTTCGGCTACGGGCGCGCCGAGGCGCTCGTCGAAGCCCGTCACCCCGACCGCTTCACCTCGCTGGGCACCGCCCACTGGCACGGGCGCATCTACGACTCCTTCGCCCCTGCGCTGACCCACCAGCGGGTGTACCGGGGCCTGTACGGCACCGCCGCGTACCAGTCGGTGTACCGCGGCGGGGGTCACGTCCTCGACATCGCCCACCAGGTCGGCGTCCCCACGGCGGTCGCGGCCATCGCCACGTTGCCCCTCGCCCTGGTCGATGCGCTCCTCGCGATCCCGGCGTGCCTGGGCGCCGTCACCCTCCTGACACTCGCGGTCATCGACGCCGTCCGCACCTCCGCGCCCAGGAACACGGGAGGGTCGGACCGCGGCTTCAGGCTCATGGTGGCGGGCCTGCACCTGGCGCAACCGCTGGTGCGTCTGTGGGGGCGTCTGGCACACGCGCGCACCGCCCGCCGCACGCTCACCGACGTCGTGGGTCTCCCGGGACCCGCGAGGCTCGAGGGGGGGACGCTGATCCTCCCGGCCGTCCGTCCCCGCCGAGAGCTGGCCAGCGACCTCGTGGATGTGCTCCGCGCGAACGGGCTACGCGCGTTGCCGTCGACCGGGTGGGAGGACCACGACGCCCGGCTCCTCGGATCGACGCTGGTGTCCGGCGACGTCCTGACCAGTGCGTACCCGGACGGCTGCCTACAGGTCCGGATCCGCGTGCGACCGCGCGTGCTCCGGCTGGCCGGTGTCGTCGGGGCGATCGCCGTGATGGCGCTGGTGGGCCTCCCGCTCCCCATCATCGCGGGAGCCTGCACGTTGACGATCGTCGAACTAGTCCGCGGCGTGATCCGGGTGGGTCCTGGAGCACGCCGGACCCTCACCGCCGCCGCGCGGTGACCTGTCGACGCGTCCGCCTGGTTCATCTTCCGCTGGCCGTACCGAGCAGGGTGCGGGCGATCACCCGTAGCGCCAGCACCTCGTCGGCGCCCTCGAAGATCGACAGCACCCGGGCGTCCACGAAGTAGCGGGACACGGCGTACTCCTCGGTGTACCCGTAGCCGCCGTGCAGCTGCTGGGCCTCGCGGGTCACCCACTCGGCCA
>JAHWKY010000055.1 GCA_019347575.1 Actinomycetota bacterium
GTTGGCCTGGAACTGCTCGCTCTTCGCATCCGCCCGGCTCGGCAGGACGTCCGTGGGCGGGGCGCCTTGGCGGGTCGACAAGCAGGAACCTCTCGGAGGACTGAACGAAATCGTAGAAATCGTTCCGGTCGCCGGCAAGGGTGATTCCACCCAGGCGTGAGTCCTCCCGATGTCCGATGCCGATTAACACGTCTTCGGGGTTCCGCGTACGCCTACTTGGACGACACGGATGCGAAGTCTCCACAAGCTTCCAACATGGCGGCGAACCGGCTCTTCTCCGACAACGTCCCACCCGGCGACTTCACGATGCGACTGCGGATCACCAGTCAACAGGGTGAAGCCTTCGTTACCGGCGCATCCTCGCTCCTCGCACACGTTCTAGGGTGGGGTTGCGTGTAGAGAACGGAGCGATGAGCCCGTCTCCCCGGCACTAGACCGGTGCCTCATCGGCTGCCGAGTTCTGGACCGACCGGTCGTCGAAGCCGGCCGAGGTCAGCCGCGCCTGCCCCGGCCGGGGCTTGCTCGGTCCCGTTCCAGCCATCGGCGAGGGACTGCGCGCCTGACGCACGTTAACGCTCCGTTGGTACCCGGCCGGCGCGCGCCCTGACATACTCCCTGAACTTTCGGACTAGTCCGAACGGACCAGAGCCACGTACGTACGGTCAGAGGGGGGCGCGTGGGGCTTCGAAGCAGGATCGATCCGACGGTGGAGGCCCTCGCGGATCTCCCGCTCTTCGAGGGGGTCAAGCGGTCGAGCCTCGCTGCGATCGCGCAGCAGGCGCAGCAGGTTCGCGCCCGCCCTGGGGATCTGCTCATGCTCGAACGCTTCCGTGGCGCACAGTTCCTGATCATCCTCGAGGGCACGGCGAGCGTCCGTCGTGGCCAGACCGAGATCGCCGCCGTCGGCCGCGGTGACTTCCTCGGGGAGATCGGTCTGATCGAAGGGTCGGACCGATCCGCGACCGTGGTCGCACAGACCCCCATGAAGCTCCTCGCCTTCGAAGGTGCGGGCTTCCGGCGACTCTTGGACGGCGTGCCCGCCGTGGGGCGTCGGATCCGGGAGGAGGCCGCAGCGCGGATGCCGGCGAACGAACCCCGTTCGACCAACTGACGACCAAGGAGCAGCAACCACATGGCACGGATGCGCGACTACCTCGATCACCTGGCCCAGGTACCCCTGTTCAGCCGCTGTGACAAGAACGAGCTCAAGGCCATCGCTCGTCGTGCCACCGAGCTGCGGTTCGAACCCGGCCGACAGCTCGTGAAGGAGGGTCGGCAGGGGGTCGAGTTCTTCGTGATCGTGAGCGGGAAGGCCACGGTGACCCGTGGAGGTACCGAGATCGCGAGCTTGGGGCCCGGCGATTTCTTCGGGGAGCTCGCGCTCCTCGACAACGAGCCGAGGAGCGCCTCCGTGACCGTCGACACCCCGATGGAGGCCCTGGTGATCGATGCCAGGGAGTTCCGCAGCCTCCTCGAGGACGCCCCTCAACTCACCTTCAAGGTGCTCGCTGGGATGGCACGGCGGATACGCGACCTGGACGACCGGATCCACTGACAGGCGTGGCCGAGGTTCCTGGGGGGACTGGCCGCTAGGAGGTTCTCCTGTATGTCCCCTCGACCGCGTACGTCCGGGCGTTCCGGAACCCGACCGACACGTTCACTGTGCGCGATGCTGCTCGTCGGGGCGACCTTGCTCGCGACGGTCGTGCCCCACACGGCGGCGGCCGGACAACCAGCTGACGACCCGAGCGGGCCCTACACGGACCAGACCGTTGCCGGGACGACGCCCCCTGACGGAACCCCGCCCGACCCGGACCCTTCCTGCGACACCACGGAGTTCCCCGGACAACGCAGCCTCATCGGGACAACCCAGACGCAGACGTTCGTCCCATCGCGGTCCGACCTCCGGGCGCTGGACCTCTGCATCACGAGCAACGTCCCGAACGTCGAACTCACCGTGACCGTCACGAGCGAGGGAGACCCGGGTGCCGCCTCCTCGCAGACGGACGCGGAGATCCAGGTGGGCCACGCGTACTTCCACCGCGTCACGTTCGAAACTCCGGACGGCGACCCCCTCGACCTCGACCTCACGCCGGGCAAGAGCTACACGATCACGGTCAAAGGACCAGCCGCCGTCGATGTCCCATCGGCCGTGCTCGCGTGGCGACTCACCTGTCAGCCGATCGATCCGCTCCTGGCATGCGACGGGTCACTCCCCGATCGCTACGCGGACGGCATCGCCGGAGAGGGCAAGTTCGGTACGAAGGCCGACTTCGGGTTCAGGACGCTGACCCCTGAGACCGCGGACCTGCACGCACAGGTCCTCGAGACACCGCGCAACATCTGCCGCGACCGCACCTACCCCGCCGAGATCCGGGTAACCAACTCCGGGGCGGCGGACGTCCGGGACACGACCCTGCTGGTGGAGCTATCCCAGGACGACATCCGCGACCCCGGGGACGTCCTCCTCGCATCCGTGCCGATCGCAGGCGCAGGGCTCGGTCACGAACGCTCGATCACGGTGCCGACCGATCTGCGTGTGCCGCCTGATGCGCTGGGTGCCTTCGGCGGACGGGCCAGGCTCATCGTCACCGTCGACGAGTCCGAGCGGGTCGTCGAGTCCGATGAGACCAACAACGAGTCGGCCGTGGAAACGGTCGTGACGTCCTGTGCCCCGGCTGCGATCGAGGGGCTCACGTTGACCGCGGATCGCGCTGCCGTGGCCGCCGGTGTCGGAGAGGTGCCGGTCACCGATCTGCCGGTCGCCTCGATCCCCTTCGCGGGAACCGGCCTCGCGGCCACGCCGCTGAACGCGAATCCGCTCAACGCCAACCCCCTGAACGCCAACCCCCTCAACGCCAACCCTCTGCTCCACGCGCCGCTCAACGCCAACCCGCTCAACGCGAACCCGCTCAACGCCAACCCACTCAACGCGAACCCGCTGAACGCGAACTCGTTCCTGTTCGGGGCGCCGTACCGCGTCCTCGAACAGGTGCCCCTCACGAGCGTGGCTCTCCTGCGGGCCGGCGGGTGGCAGGCGGTCCTCGATCGACACGCGGAGATCGTCGCCGCGACAGGACAAGGGAGCGAACCGCGCAACCACGTCGCTCTGCAGCATCTCTCGCTGCTCGACGTGATGACCCTGGATCCGGTGCCCCAACCACCCATCCGGTGGGGTGAGATCGATCTCGCCGCGAGCGGACTGGGCGGACTCGTGCTCGCTGCGGTCGCCACCGGCGCCACAGCCTTGGAAGACATCCACCTGCCCTCAGGACAGTCCTGGTGCGCCTACCTCGAGGAAGCGGCGTTCCACTGCTCCGAGGCTGGACTGGATGAGCACACCGCGACCCTCGTGACGCTCAACCTCCTGGGCCTCGACATGACCGCGATCCCGTTCAACGAGATCGGGATGGACGCGATCGCCCTGCATCCGTCCTCGCCGCTGGCGACCGTGCCGCTCCAGAGCCCGGACCCGGCGCTCCAGTTCGACGCGAGGCTGACCTCGTGGGCGACGGTCCCCCTGAGCGGCCCACTCACCGAGCTGGTGGACTGCGCATCCGTCGCGTGCGACGGGTCGGCAGATGTCGCAGCCGCGACCGAAGCGGACGCGTTCGAGCCCGGTCGAACGGTGGGCGACCTCCTCGCTGCACTGCCGAGAGCCGCCCTCAAGGACGCCACCCTGGGCGAGACGATCCTGGGCACGATCCACAACGCGGCTTCGCTCCCGTTCGAGGGGGTGCAGCTCGACCGTCTCGACCTCGCCGAGCGGTTCCAACCCGGACCGTTCGTCACGTACACGCTGTCCGCCGACGTGGCGCCGGACGGGGCATCGCTCGTCGATCCGGTGTTCCGGATCCTGCTCCCCCCGGGCTTCGCCTACGTCCCGGACTCCGCGACCCTGCAGGCCGATGACCAGTCGGCGGTCCTCGGCGAACCGACCACGCGCCCCGAAGGGGAACGGGTCGCCTTGACGTGGCAGCCGGATCTCTACGTCGCCGCAGGTACGCGCGCGTCGTTGTCGCTCCAGACGAACCCCGGACGGGTCCTGGGCAGCTTCACCGCGGTCGGGTCCGTGCACGGAGACGACCTGTCCGCAGCGGGTGCCTACGCCGCCAGCACGGACGAGTCCGCGCCGGTCGACGTCATCGAACGCTTCGAGCCCAACGGACCCGACGATCCCGCGGACGGCTGGGTCGAGGTCCCATCCGACACGCTCGTCCTGTCCCACATCGGAGAACCGGGAGACCTCGACGTCTGGAGGATCCCGGTACCGGCCGAACCGCACTCCCGCGTCAAGATCGTCCTCAGCCACCTCCCCGAGGACTACGACCTGATCCTGGGAGGGGCGACCGCGAACCCGCTGAACGCCAACCCGCTCAACGCCAACCCGCTGAACGCCAACCCGCTCAACGCCAACCCCCTCAACGCGAACCGGGTGGTCCCCGAGTCTGGGACGGAGTGGCACGCCAACGGCACCGACGGCACGACGCCACCGGAGACGCTGCAGGATCTCCCACTGAACGCCAACCCCCTGAACGCGAACGGGGTCCGGGCGGTCTCCATCGAGCGCGGTACCACGCACGAGACCATCATCATCGAGACGGTCGACGGGGAGGGCGGCTACTACCCGTTGATCGTGTCGGGGTACAACGGGGCCGCGTCCGTGGAGCCCTACGTCCTGCGTCACCACGTGATCGCACCCCACCGGATCGATCTCGGGGCATGCCAGCCCAAACCGTTCGCCAGCGGGACGGACGAAGACGGGACGCTTCCGGATCCCCGCACCGTCGACCCCCAGACCGACACGTTGTTCCTGCTCGCCCGGCAACGGATCAGCGACCGCTTCGGAACCCAAGACAGGGACGCGCTGCTCACGAAGGTGGGCGACGTCGGGGTTCGACACGATCTGGGCATCCGCGGTCTCGTGGTGCCGATCGCCGGGACCCACTGGGACCCCGACACGACGAACCCGGTAGCGGATGCCTACGCCCGTTGGGATGCATCCCGATGCGACCCGGTCGCCGCCAACGAGGTCGCAGGGGCCGTTCGTGATCTCGTGCTCGAGTACCGCAAGCATCTGCCGATCGCTCACGTGGTGGTGCTCGGCGACGACGATCAGATCCCGTTCCTCCGCGTCCGCGACGGTTCGGTGCTGGCCAACGAGGTCAACTTCGTCTCGACCGCGGTGGCGGACCTCGGTGAGGACGCCGGAGGAGCGACACCCGCCAACGGGACCCCCCTGACGGCCGCGCTGCAGGCGGGCCTGTTCCTGACGGACGACCACCTCGGCACGGCCCAGGCCCGACCGTGGCTGGATCACGGCGTCTGGCTACCGGATATCGGCGTCGGTCGGTTGACGGGGGACGTCACCACGATGATCGGTTCCCTCGAACGCTTCCTGGGAAGCGACGGCCGTCTGGATCCACAGATCCTGGACCCCGCGGCGGCCGCGGTAGCCGGGTACGACCATCTGTCGGACGGTGCCCACCTCGTCGCCCAGCGACTCCAGAACCGACTCAACACCGCGACCTCGACCCTGATCGGCGAGACCTGGGACCGCGCGGCGCTCGACGAGCTCCTGACGTTCGACACGACGGGCCGTGAGGTCGTCGCGTCCGTGAACGGTCACGCCGACCATCGCCGCTTCCTTCCTGCCCTCGGGAACCTGACGGGCAGCGCCCAGGAGCTGTACGAGGCAGGAGACCTCGCATCCTTCCCGGTCGGATCGCTCGTGTTCTCGATGGCCTGCCACCTCGGGTACGACCTCCCCGCTGGCGACCCCGGCGACGTCCGAGACTGGGCGGACGATGTCATGCAGCGACGCGGGGTGCTCCTCGCCAACAGTGGGTTCAACTACGGGGATACCGAGACCGTCGCTGCGGGCGAGCTGTACGCCGCGCTGTTCGCGGACAGCCTCGATGGGCAGCTGACCGTCGGACAGGTGAACGCGCTCACGAAGACCGAGATGTACGCCCGGGAAGGGACGTACGGCGCGGAGTTCCTGAAGGCGATGCAAGGGATGGTCCTCTTCGGGCTCCCCTTCTACAGGGTCGCGGCGACGGGCGACGTGGAGGACCCTGCTGCGCTGCCGAGCCCGCAACCCGATCCGGTGACCGGACTGGACGTCGTCGACCTCACGATCGAGCTCCCGCTGGCGACCCAGGCAGCCGACTGCCCGGACGGATCGAGCTGCCTCGTCCCGGAACTTACGGCCAGTGGGCTGATCCACCGGGTCGTGGGACCGCTCGGCTACGAGCCGCTCGCCGTGAGCGGTCGTCCGACAGGACCGCGCGCCATCCTCGACCTGACGGAGCTGCTGGCTGCGGGCCAACGCGTGCACGGCGCGGCGCTCCTGGGGGCGACCTCGGTCGATCTCGAGGATGTCGATCCCGTGTTCGCGCGTTCCGTGGTCGATCGCGGGGATCGAGAACCCGAACCGCAGGCGCTCGGCACGATCTTCCCGACCTCCCCCCTCCAGGTCAGCACCGTCGACACGGTCCTCGGGGAACGCCAGGTCCTGACGGTCCTGCCGTGGACGTTCCGGACCGACCGCCAGGAGGACGGACGGGTGATCGGCGATCTTCGTCTGGACACGTCCCTGTCGATCCGTCTGTACCTCTCCGAGGCCGCAGACAACGTTCCCCCCCAGATCCTCGACGTCGAGGCGCGGCGTCAGGGGCCGGATGTGACATTCCGCGTCTCGACGCTCGAGGCCAACGCTCAGGCCGCGACCGTCGTCGCGACGTACCGCGACCATCACGGGACGTGGCACCACGCCCGTCTGTCGAGTGGGGACGGTCGGACCTGGTTCGGCGTCGGGCCGCTCCCCGGCACCGCGGAAGGCCCCATCGACGTGCTGGTGCAGGTCGTCGACGCCGATGGGGACGTCGGCTACTGGCGCCACAAGGGCGAGCGCCTGCCGCTGTCTGGCCGGGGCGATGTCGCGTTCGAGCTCGCGGGAACACCTGGCGACAACGGATGGTTCCGCTCCGCCGTCACCGTGACGCTGGACCCCGCTGGAGCGCCCTACCAGCGACGCGTCGACGGTGGTCCGTGGGAGGAGCTACTCGACGGACCGTCGTTCACCGTCGCCACGGACGGGATCCACCGGTTCGACGTGCGAGCGTCCGACGGATCGCTGTCCAGGGACATCGTCATCGCGATCGACACGACCGGACCGGTGGTCACGATCGCCAGCCCCGCACATGGGGCGAGGTACCTGACCACGGACACCGTGGTCACCGACTTCACGTGCACGGACCCGACCTCCGGCACCGCCACGTGCGTCGGGACCCATCCGCCAGGCTCCCTCCTGCCCCTGGCGTACGGGGAGGACCAGACCTTCGAGGCGGCTGGGAAGGACCGAGCGGGGAACAGGTCGACCGCGACGTCCGTCTACGACGTGTACGAGCCCCCTGTGGAGTTCCGAGGGTTCTACTCGCCTGTCGCCAACGACGTGTTCAACCAGGTGGACCGCGAGGTGGACGCCGTCCCGTTCAAGTGGCGCCTGTACCGGGGCGGGGTGGCACTCCAGGACACGTCAGCCATCGCTGCTCTCCGATGGTCGCCCGTGGCCTGCGCCGCCTCCACGGACGCTGCGACACCGACCGGGGATCCGATCCCAGCTACGAGCGTCAACAACCAAGGGGTCATGCTCATCTCCGACAGGATGCAGTTCGACGCGGTCATCCCGGAGCCGTTCCGCGGCACCTGTCAGCGCTTCGAACTGAAGCTCACCGACGGTCAACAGATCAACGCATGGTTCCGGTTCTCATCCTGACGCGTCACGGGTGCGCGGCAGGTCCGAGGACGAGTCGGAGGGCCGGCACGGTCACGTCCAGGCTGCGGAGCGTCCGGTCGGCTGACGCCGTGTGGATCCGGGCGGATCGGGAGTCAGCCCCGGCGGACGACAACGCCCAACCGAGTGCGGCCTCAGCGAGCGCGATGTCGTAGGCCGAACCGACGGTCTCGGCGTGGCCCCTCGCGGCGTGCAACATCTCGTCTGCTCCCAGGAGGTCGCCGGTCCTCGCGAGCGCGACCCCCAGGACCCGCGCGGCGATGGCGTCCGCGGGGACCGGGTCGCGCCCATCGAGGTCGGCGATGACCTCACGAGCACGTTCGGCTGCCTCCCCCACCTCGTCCTGGAACACCAGCAACTCGGCCTGACGTGCGCGCATCTCGGTCGCGAAGGAGGAGGAGCCGATCCCCTGGAAGATCTCGAGCGCCTCCTCGAGCCGGTCGGTCGCGACATCGAACCGGCCACTTCTGGACGCCGCCCGGCCGAGGTTGCCGATAGCGACCCCGGTACCGATCGAGAACCCAGCGGCACGGAAGACGAGCAGAGCGTTCGTGAAGGCGTCCTCCGCCTCCGGCAGGCGCCCCTGGTCGGAGCGGATCTCCCCGATGTTGCTGATCGAGATCGCCGCCGCGACGGAGTCACCGATGCGGTCCTTCAGGTCGCGCGCCCGTTCGTAGTGCTCGACCGCCTTGCCCCAGGCACCCCGGTAGTAGGCCGCCACACCGAGGTCGATATGGACGATCGCTTGGCCGCCGAGATCGTTGAGACGCTCGTACAGCGTCAACGCCTCGTGGCGATGGTCATCTCCCTCGGGCGCGGTACGCAGCGCCCAGCCCAGCACGAAGTGCGCCCGCGCATCCAGCTCCACGTCGCCGGTCGCTTCGACGACCGGCAACAGGTCGCGGGCTTCACGCAGCGCCCGTGCGGTGCGTCCCTGGTGTAGGTAGACCTCGGCTCGACGCAGCCGCGCGCGTGCCCACAGGATCCTGTCCTCCCGTTCATCGCCCGATCCGAGGACGTTCGCCGCACGGCCGTACCACCAGAGGGCCTTCGAGTAACGACCCTCCCGCTCGCGGATGATCCCCGACCGGTACCACAGGGGTGGGCGTTGCGGTTCGAGCGCCAGGCGACGCGCCCTGCGGTAGGCGTGCTCCGCCTGTCCGTACGCACCCATCGTCTCGAGGTGATCGCCGAGAGCGGTCCACGTCGCGACGAGCTCGCCTGGGTCGACGCTGGCGATCCGTCCCGCTGCGTCGAGCGACCACCGCAGGAAACGAACGGCTGACTCCGTAGCGGCACGCTCGCTCGCGCGGCGCGCCGCGGCGCGCGTGTACTCCCACGACTTCTCGTACCGTCCCGCCCGGTGGTAATGAAGCGCCAGGATCTCGGCCGCTCCCTCCGTCCGACCCATCGATCGGGTCTCCAAGATGCGGGCCACGCGATCGTGGAGCTGGCGCCGCAGCCGGTACGGCAGTCCGGCGTACGCGACGTCGCGGAACAGATCGTGCTCGAACACGTAGGTGCCGTCCGGGTCCCGACGGACGAACTCGGCCAGCGACGCCATGTCATCGTCGTCGACCCCCGTGCCGGTGACCGACCGCAGCAGCTCGAGCTGGAACCTGGTACCCAGGAGCGATGCATGCCGCAGCAGATCCCGCTGCTCGGACGGGAGACGGTCAAGGCGGGCCGCGATGAGCCGTTCCACGCTGTCCGGGATGTCGTCGGCAGCGAGCTGTCCGTACGTCAGGAGTTGCTCGAGGAAGAGGGGGTTGCCCGAGGCCTTCCCGGCGAGCTCGGTCGCTCGGTCAAGCGCGACGAAGCCTTCACTCGCGGCCGTGTGGGCGAACCGCTGCACCTCGGCGGGAGCCAAGGGGGCGAGCTCGAGCTGCCTGTGGGCCACACCGTCCAACGAGGGCTCGCGGGTGGACGCGATCAGGAGCCACGATCGTCCCGGGATGACGTATCGCGAGAGGTACTCCAGGAGTGCGCCAGAGGCCGCGTCGATCCAGTGGATGTCCTCGATCCGGATCAGCGCCCGTTCCGGGAGGAGGCCAGTGAGGAGGGCACCCACGACCTCGTGTAGCCGGACGGTGCGGAACCTCGGATCCAGCGCTTCGACCTCCGCGGTAGGGGCTGTAGGGACGTCGATCACGGAGCCGATCAGGGGAGCCCACGGAACGAGGGCCGCGTCCACCGAATCGATCGCCGCTCGAAGCGGCCGCTCCTCGTCCCGACCGGTGTCGAGGAGGAACCGGAGGAGCTCCCGGAACGGGTAGTACGGGGTCGCCACCTCGTACGGATCGCAGTTCGCGTAGTGCAGGCGCATCTCCGGGTGCCGCTCCCGTAGCTCGTGCACGAGCCGGGACTTGCCGATGCCGGGAGGACCGATCAGCTCGACCACCCGGCCGGATCCGGCATCGGTGGCTCGCAGTTCGTCCTCCAGCACGCCCAGCTCGTCCTGGCGACCGATCAACGGGAGCTGTGGCCGCTGCTCGACGCGAACGCCCTGACGGTGGCCAACCGTGACCGTGGGAACCGGTTCCCGCTTCCCCTTGAGGACGAGAGGGACGACGGGGCCGAGGTCGAACCGCAGGCGGGTCCGCTCCGTCACCTCCTGCGCCGCGAGCACACCCCCGGCTGGGGCCTGGCCGGCGAGTCGAGCGGCGAGGTTCACGGTGTCGCCCATCACGGTGTACGTGCGCCGGAACGCCGGACCGACGATCCCAGAGAAGACCGATCCCCCGTTGACGCCGACCTGCACCTCCAGCGGAACGGACGCCGCCACGACCTGCCTGGCCGTACGCAGCAGACGGTCAGGGTCGTCCGGGTGGGACACGGGCGATCCAGCCACGAGGATCAGCTTCCCCCCGTCCGGCGCGACGTCGGAGCCGAGGAGCGCCAGCCGGTGCTCATCCGCCGCGTCCTGCGCCACGGTGAGTAGCTCGTGGAGGGCCGACGCGCATGCCTCCCCCCCGTCCCTCGTCAGGAGCTCCTCCGTCCCGGAGAAGGCGACGAACGCGACGATCGCCTGGCGGTGCTCCGCGCGGGTGCCGCCTGCGCCGAGGTGCCCTCGCACCGCGGTCGGTAGGTAGGTCTCGACGTCCTGGATCCGACCATGTCTCTCCGTCGATCCTTCCGCTGGCCCGGGGCTCGCCGGACCACGCGGTGAACGCGACAGCAGGTACCCGCCCGCCCGGCGATCTCCCAGCGATGCTTCCGGGAGGCACCGAGCGGTTCCGGAGGAGACGACGATCTGGCCTCCCTCAGCGGAGGACTCGAGAGCCAGCACGGCGGTCGCAGCCGGTCCCGTGATCACGAGTTCCTGGTGCGACCCGCCGACGAGGAACGCGTCGATAGGGCCGGTGTAGACGCCCTGCCTCATCTGCAGTCGGACGCGCCCCGCTGAGGATCGCAGATCGGCGAGGGCACGCAGCCGATGTCGCATCACCGCTGCCGCGCGAGCCGAGCGCAGCGCGTGCTCGGGCCCCTCGAAGAGGAGCAGGAGGGCGTCGCCTCCGAACTTGAGGAGATCTCCCCCATGGTCGTAGGCGACACGGAGCAGGTTGCCGAACACGTCGTGGACGAGATCGCTGACCTCCTCCGCGCCCACTCGACCGTAGGCCGCCAACCGTTCCGAGAGAGGGGTGAAGCCGGTGATGTCCGCGAACAGCAGCGACCCGTCCAGCACCACGTGTCGTCGGCCCGACCCGAAGCGTCGCACCCAGTCGAGCGCCAGAGCTGGGACGAACGGGACGAGCTCCTCGTTCCGAGCCAGCACTTCCGGGGCAGTTAGGGACGACCCACCGACGATGCCCACTCCAGGCGCTGTTCCCATCCTCCGAGAACGATACCCAGAGATCTCACAGCGAGACAGGGTTGCGTCCGGGACGGGTCCTCGCGACGCGAGACGAGCTCACCCAGCCGCACCCGGCGTTCAACGCGGCGGGCAGCCCGCCCCGCCCTTCACGGTCGGATCGGCGCCACCGATCAGGCACTCGACACCGTTGACCACCCCGATGCCCTGGACGGTCGACCCGCCGACCTTGAAGTCGCTCCCCCACCCGATCAGCGGGGACAGCTCGAGGAAGGCCGAGTCCCGGTCGAGGAGCAGCTCGATCCGCTTGCGGATCATCAGCTTGCCGCGGTCGTAGTGACGCTGGACCTTCTCCTCGCCACCGCCCTCACGAGCGAGGGCGAGCTGCTCGTTGAACCGCTCGATCAGCTCGAGGTTGCCGTCGCGGTTGGCCTGGAACTGCTCGCTCTTCGCATCCGCCCGGCTCGGCAGGACGTCCGTGGGCGGGGCGCCTTGGCGGGTCGACAAGCAGGAACCTCTCGGAGGACTGAACGAAATCGTAGAAATCGTTCCGTTCTGTGGCAAGGCCCGGATCCACCAGGCGTGAGCCCTCCTGATGTCCGATTCGGGTAGACACTCTTGTCTGACAACGGCCTGTGTAGTAAGCGTTGCACGTTGTGAGACGGGCAGTCCGCCTTGCCAACGTGAAGGAGGACGCGGATGACATCCTCGATACGGAGCAACGCGAACCGATGGCTGACCGCCATGCTCGCCGTCGCGCTCGTGCTGGGGCTGCTCGTAGGAAGCAGCCAGAACACGGCGCAGGCGATCGACCCTGGCCAGACCGACATCGCCTACGTCGCCGACGGCTACAACTTCCCCGACGCGCTCATGGGCGCGACCCTCGCTGGGCTGAACACGGCCCCCATGCTCGGGGTCCGCAGTCCCACCACCGGCGACACCGTGCCGCCGGAGACCGCAGCGGAGCTGGACCGCCTCACGAACAACAAGGCCAACAAGCTCGACACGATCTACGTGTTCGGCGGACCCGCCGCCGTCTCGGACAAGGTCGTCGGCGAGCTCAACGCGTGGACAAACAACGTCACACGCATCGCAGGAGACAACCGCTTCGCCACGATGACCGAGATCTCGCAGGCCCTGCCGACGAAGGTCAAGGACTCCGACCTGCTCGACGGCATGGACTCCACCGACTTCCTCGGGGCAACCGACAAGGCCGCAGACTCCGACCTACTTGACGGGATGGACTCAGCGGTGTTCCTACCGATGTGGGCACACGTGTTGGATGACGGTTCGATCGCGGCGCAATCAGGCGGGATAACGACCACTGACGGTGGGGACGGGGACGGGGCCATCTTCGTGGTGTTCCCCAACTCTGTCTGGGACGCGCCCGTGACGGCGAACGTGTCGAGGGCCCCGGCCGCAGATCCTGGAGCGGCCGGCGGACAGATCGTGGTGACGCCGTGCGGTGGGGAGGATGCAGGGGATGAACAAGGCGTAATCTGCAGCGAGAGCAACACCAAGAGCACCGTGCTGGTCGACACCACCGACTCCGCCGGGACGCCGACCGATCGTTCGTTCTTCATCCGGGTCGGCGGGTAGGTCCTACGGGATGAGCGGAGCCGTCGTCGGCTCCGCTCATCCCGTTCCGAACGACGCCCCGTCAGCTGAGCCAGCCGCCCCCCCGTCCGTGCCGGGTGGCGACTATGGCAGCGAGGATGGACAGGGCGATCTCCTGCGAGGTGCGGCCGCCGAGGTTAAGTCCGACCGGGGTGTGATTCCTCGCGGATCTGTTGGAGATACTCACTCGCGTGACGCCGACTACGAGCCTGCGCGTTGGACGCGCGGTCATGACGCGCGAACGCACGGAGGTTGTCCGTTCGGCCGGGGAACCTAGATACTCCCGCGACCGAACGGCGGGCCGAACGAACCGCCACCGTTCTTCGGGGTAGGAGGCCAGGTTGTTGGATCGGCCGACCGCTCCGCAACGGTGGTCGCCCACACCCCGATGCAGTTCCTTGCTTTGAACGAACCGGGGTTCCGT
>JAHWKY010000056.1 GCA_019347575.1 Actinomycetota bacterium
CAGGGGCGCGCGCCGACTCTGACCGGGGCGCGGTCGCTCGGGGTGGACGTCCGTCGGGGTCGTTGGTGGTTCGGGTCCTGGTCCGTGCGCACGGCACGGTCGGGCGGGGTGGTTACGGGTCTGGTGGGTGGGTGTAGATGATGGTGTGGCCGTCGGGGGAGGTCCATGTGCAGATGAGGGTGTCGCGGTCCATGTCGACGTTCCAGCCGGCGACGTCCATGAGGGTGTGGTGGCCGTCGGTGCCGGGGCAGGCTGGGACGGTGGCGTCGAGTCGGGTGTCGCCGCCGTCGGCCCAGCTGTCCTTCTGGTGGGCGGCGTGGGTCCAGGCGGTGGGCCGGTCGCAGCCCGGGCCGCGGCAGTGGCCGTGGAGCATGGCCAGCAGCGGGCGCAGCCAGCCGGGGATGACCCGGCGGGTGCGACCGAACCCGAGGGTGCGGTAGGGACCCATGGACAGCACGGCGGTGTACTTGGCGTCTTCGAGCAGGTGGATGATGTCGGGCAGGTCGATGTCGGTGCCCGATCCCAGCCGGGTGGTGCGGGTGGCCAGGTCGGGCCGGCCGAGCAGGGTGAACAGGTCGATGAACACCAGCGCGTGCGGTGTTGCGCCCTGCACCGACGGGACGGGTCACCACCAGCGAGAAGGGCTCTGGCCATGGGGGCCCTTCGAGATTCTGGAAATCGCGTCGGTCCCGCTTGAAGTCCTGATACAGGATCACCAGCTGGCCATCTGAGTCGATGACCGGGCTGGCGGCCAGGCGGCGACGGAGGTCGCGCGCCGCGGTCGGGGCGGCGGGGAGGTCGAAGCTCACGGTCGTGCCCGTGCCCGGCGAGCTGTCGAGGTGGAGCTCGCCGCCGTGCAGGCCCGCGATGCGGCGGACCGTGACCAGGCCCAGACCGACGCCCCGGGTGCCGCGGGTGAGCACGTCGCCACCCCGCCCGAAGGCGCGCTGCGCCTCGGCCAGCACGTCCGCGGGCAGCCCCGGACCGTCGTCCGACACGGTGACGCGAACGCGATCGTCAGCGACGGCGGCGGTCACCGAGATGTGCGTGCCCGGCGGGGTGTACCGCGCGGCGTTGTCGATGAGCGCGTCGAGCGCCGCCTCGACCAGCTCGAGGTCGGCGATCACGGCGAGCTGCGGGGCGACGTCCCAGCCGATCACGTGGTCGCGCGTGATGGGCCCAGCCCGCTCCACGACCCTCGCGACCGTGTCGACCAGGGTGATGCGGACCGGATCCGGATCGTGCTCGCCCGCTCCGAGGTCGTGATAGCGGCGCATGCGCTCGGCCAGTCGTTCGAGGTCAGCGCCGTGGCGGCGGATGCGCCGCACGAAGTCGCGGCGCTGGTCGCTGCCGAGGACGTCCCACCGGTCCTCGAGCAGCTCGGCCGCGCCGCAGACGATCGTCAACGGGGTCCGCAGCTCGTGCGAGGCGGTCGCGATGAAGTCCTCCTGCAGACGCGACAGCTCCTCCACCCGTCGCCGCACCGCGGACTCGGCAGCGAAGCGACGCGCGTTACCGAGGGCGACCGCAGCCAGAGAGGCGAGCAGCTCCAGCGCCTCGAGCTGCTCGGCCGCGATCGCTCCGCCGCCGCCGTCCGCAGCGATCGCCCCGCCGCCGCCGTCCGCAGCGATCGCCCCGCCGCCGCCGTCCGCAGCGATCGCCCCGCCGTCACCCTCGGCCGCGACCGCCCCGCCGTCGGCGGCGACGAGCACGGCGATCACCTCTGACCCGTCGCCGGTGATGGGCACCGCCGCCACCGTCCTCAGGCCACGGTCACGGAGTCCGGGGAGCGGCTCGGGGCGGTCCGCGACGTCGACGACGACGCGGGTCTCGCCCGCGGCGACCACGTCCGCGACGACGCCGCCGAGCGGCAGCTCGCGCCCACGCGCCTGCGGCAGCCCGCGCTCGTGATCGCAGCGGTAGGTGCCGGAGGTCGCGTCCACGCGGTAGAGCGCGGCGGCCGGCAAGCCCAGGCCCACGGCAGCGGTCACGAGCCGCTCGATCACGTCGTCGGCCCGGAGCCGGGAGATGCTGCGCCCCGCCAGGGCGACCATCGCCAGCAGCTGAGCGCGTCGCTCGGCCAGACGCTCGGCCTGACGGGACAGCTCGGCCTGGACCCGCAGCCGTCCCGCGAGGTAGCTCGACACGACCGCCGTGATCGTCAGGACCAAGGCTCGCAGCGCCACATCCGGCCACGACACCGGCGTGGAGGACAAGGCCGAGGCCGCGGCGAACACGACGATGGACGACCAGAACAGCAGGCCCTGCTCCCAGGGTCCGAGCTGGGTGGTGAAGAACAGGATGGGGAGCACCAGCAGGAACGCGAGGTCGCTCGAGCCCCCTCCGGTGGTGGCGATCGCGCCCCCGATCAGTCCGATGTCGAACAGCGCCCACGCGGTCAGCCAGAACGCGCCCCGACGCAGCCGCTCACGCCCCCGCCGCTGAGCGAGCCACAGGACCGCGGACCGGACCAGCGCGAGCGCCCCGAGGATCCACAGGACGGTGCGGTCGAAGGGCTCCAGCGGCGCCCGGGCGACCAGGGCCGCCCCGACGACGACGGCCGCGACGGTGACGAGCGCCCCGATCCGCAGCGCACCGGGAGGATCGGTCGATGGCGGGAGGCGGCCAGGCCCGGGTGAGCACGCGAGGCGCGGGGCCGCCCAGGCGCGGTGGGAGGACCGTCGACCGGGTGACCGGTCCACCCCACCCTCCATGGCACCCCCGATCGATCCCTCACGTATCGTGACCGTACACCACCCGGAGTAACTAGGTCGCGGTTGGTCGGCCAGCGCTCGGGGCGGCCGAGTCCGGGCCCGGTCCGGGCGCGCCCCGACCCCCACTCCGTGGAGACCTGTGCTCACATGTGAGGCCAGGTCTCCACGCAGTGGGGGGTCGGCGGGGATCCGCGTCGTGGATGGGCTCGACACGGGGCGCGGCGCGCAGGAGAAGGCCCCGCAGGCGCCGAACCCCACTGCATGAGCCCAACACGCCTGTCCCGGGTCGCCACCGTCGCGGCCGCCACCATCGCCGTCATGGCGATCACCCTGCCGGCGACCGCCGACCACGGGGAGGGCCTCGTGCCACCGACCGGCCAGGCCGTGGTGGCGCTGATCGACACGGGAATCAACCCCTACCACGTGGAGTTCCGTGACGACTCCGAGCTGGCACAGCAGCACCCCTCGACCTACATCGACGGCTACCCCGAGGACGTGCCGGCGCTGCACCTGACGCTGGACGCCCCCGACTACGAGACCGCGATGCAGCGCGACTGCGAGACCTGGCGGTCGGTCGAGCGCGGGCAGCTGTACTGGATCCCGGGCACGAAGATCGTCGGGGCGGCGTCGTTCCGGAACGCCAACCCCAGCTGCGGCGCGGACGGGCTGGAGGGCCAGACCCACATCCTCGACTCGAGCGGACACGGCACGATGGTGGCCTCCCGCGCGGCCGCGAACACCTTCGGTGCCTGCCCGAGCTGCCGCATCGTCGCGGTCGAGTTCCCCACCAGCATCCCGATCGTCCTCCCGACCGGATCGGAGAACCCGGCCATCGAGGCGATCAGTTGGACCGCCGACCAGCGGGGATGGATCGACGTGCAGTCCAACTCGTGGGGCCCGTTCGTCCCGGTCTACGACCCCACCGGCGCCGGGGGGCTGCTGGGCGCCAACCCGCGGTTCGTGTCGGAGGTGGAACGCGTCTCGGCGGCGCAGCCGGCGTTCTGGGCCTCGGGCAACGGCGCCGCGTTCCGTGGCGGCGTGCTCGGTCACCCCACGTTCCTGACCCCGCACGCGACCCCGTCGGCGATCATGGTCGGCGGGCACGACTCGGGGCACGTGCAGACCTGGCCCGGCTTCCCTCCCCACCTCGTCAGCGACTCGTGCGACTCGTGGGCGGCGCAGGCCCGCACGATGGACGAGACCGGTGCCCGGGTCGGTGGTGGCACCTCCGGCGCCACGCCGTTCGTGGCCGGCGGCGGCGCCCGCATCCTCGCCGAGGCGCGCCTGCTGCTCGGCGATACCACGACGGGTCAGACCGACGGCCAGGCCGACGGCGCCGTGGTGGCCCAGGGCGAGCCCGGCGCGATCGAGGACGGCCCACTGGCCGACGGGGTCCTCACCCGCGACGAGTGGCAGCGCATCCTGTACACGACCGCGACGCCCCGACCCGAGGCGCAGTTCGAGGACGGCCCGCCGTGCGGGGTCCGCGCAGCGCCCTACAACGAGACCCCGGTGCATTGGAGCGACGTGCCCGAGGGCTTCCCCGAGTACCTCAACATCGGCTACGGGGCGGTCGACGACCCGGCCGTCGCGCTGGCGTTCCAGGTGCTGCGGGGGGAGGAGGCGCTGCCCGACCGCACCCAGACCGACCGGTACTTCCAGGCCCACCACATCCTCGGCGGCATCACCCACCAGATCTACACCGCGCCGAGCGGAGCGTTCGCGACTGCGGGGTAGCCGGGCATCGAGGAGCGCGGCGGCCGTATCGACGCGAGCTTGTTCGTCGCCCCGTCAGGCCTCGACGGCCGACCGCGCCCGCTCGTACAGGCGTCGCGCCCACGAGACCATGCGGCGTTCGTCGGCAGCGCCGACGCCGGTCAGGCCGTAGTGAGCAGCGTCCTTGCGGTCGAGCAGGCGCTGCAGATCGCGTGCCATCGCCGCACCGCCGGGGTCGACCGTGCCGAGCACATCCACGGCGCCGCGATGGTCCTGCCCTCGATGGTGGTGGCCCAGACGTGCACAGCAGGCGGCGTCCGCCGCGGCGATGCCCGAGAGGACGGCCAGCGCGGCTGCCACGCCCGCGAACTCACCGTCGTCAGCGACGAGAGCTGCGGCTTCGAGGTACGTCCTGGCCTGCGCGAGGCGTTCAAGGGCCTGCGCTCGGGTGCAGCGTGCGGTCCGCCCTCGTTGTCGTGCCGTCACCCCAGCACCTCCGACCGGTCTCCCACCAGCATCTGCAGGTCCCGCCGCCAGGCGTCCACGATCGCCCGGCCTTGGTCACGCAACATCCGTGCTTCGTCGGGGGTGAGCACCACGACCTGGCCACGGTTGCCGGTCCACCGCTCGAGGGCATCGGCGAGTCCATCGGCGAGGTCCGGCCCGGCTGGCGAAGCGGTGAGCACCACCACGTCGATGTCGCTGTCCACATCGCCGTCTCTCCGGGCGGCGGAGCCGAACAGCCCGCTGGCGACCACGTCCTCGGGGCGGTCGGCGAGCCACTGGCGGATCCGGGTCGCCACCTCCCCGTGCAGCTGCGCGAGCAACAGGATCGCAGAAGCAGCCAGGTGCTCGTGGTTGAGGGTGTACCCAGCAGGTCCGTCGTGCACGATCCCGTGCACGACCAGACGCTGCAGGACCTTGCGGACGCCGCTGAGCGATCCACGTGCGGCGCGGTCGTGTACCTGCGTGAGCGACGCGGGGGCGGTCGTCGATGCCAGCGCGGCGAGGACCGGTCCGTCGAGACTGGGGACGACGCTCCGGATGGGCAGGGACAGGTCCAACCCGACTCCTTCACTCCAGTGTCGAGTCTACACTGAAGTGCAACGGCTGCACCAGGGTGCAACAGATCGTGCCGGACAGCCGCGGCGCCCGACCCCGGATGAGGCCAAGTCTCCACGCAGGTCCGCGACCCCCGAGGCATCCCCGACCGGATCGATCGAGGTGCGCTCGCACGGGTTCCGGGATCGCGCCGTCGCAGGCGCAGGACCGGGCTCGCGGGCGGCCCGCCCGCCGCGCTGCTCGGCGCCGTTGCCGCGCTAAGGCGGCCGCGGGGAGCTGCCGATACCGCCCTGGGGGTGTTGAGCGGAACGGGGAAGAGCATGTCCAACGCCTGGATCGTGTCGGGGCTCGATCGCCTTCATCCCAGCGTGGTCGTGATCGTCACCGTGGCCCTGTTGCTCATCGCGTGGCTGGTGACGCTGGCGTCCGGAGGTACGAAGACCGCCTTCCTCCACCTGTTCTACCTGCCGATCCTCCTGTCGGCCGTCCGCTGGGGCGTCGGTAGCGCCCTGTTGACCGCGATCGCAGCCACGCTCCTCAGTGGTCCGCTGATGCCGCTCGACGTCGGAGCGGACCTGCCACAGCCGATGACGAACTGGCTGACGCGTGGAGCGTTCTTCGTGCTCGTGGGGATGTTCGTGGGTGCGTTGACCGGTTGGGTACGTGCTGCCGGCCGGCGCGAGACCGCGCTCGCCGAGCACGAACGCGATCTGGCCATCCAGCGCGCAGCGATCATCCAGACGGTCTCGCACGAGATCCGCACTCCCCTGACCGTCATCGCCGGTGTAGCCGAGCTCCTTCATCACCGCGAGGACCTGGTGTCGGAACGCGGTCGGCCTCTCGTCGACAGCCTGCAACGATCGACACTCAGGTTCCGCGCCATGGCGGACATGATGCTGGCCGCAGCAGAGGCCGGCGACGAGGCTCGTATCCATCCGGTGACCTGCACCTTGAACGACGTCGTGACCGACACGCTCTCTCACCTTCCTGGGCGGGTCGACGCCCAGCGGGTCCTCACGTCCGGTGATGCGTTGCTCGACGAGGTCCTGACCGTCCCCGAGTACGTCAAGCTCGCCCTCCGCTGCGTGATCGACAACGCGTTGCGGTTCTCGCCACCCCAGACGCCCGTCGAGGTGGTGGCGGCCCGCTGCGGCAGCCGTGTACGTATCGAGGTCCGCGACCGGGGCCCAGGCATCGATCCGACGTTCCGCGACCGTGCCTTCGAGGCTTTCACCCAGAGCGATCAGTCCACCACACGTGAGATCGAGGGCATCGGGCTAGGGCTGTACACCGCCCGCCGTCTCGTGAACCGCCTCGGTGGCACGATCGACCTCCAGCCCCGCCAGCCCACGGGGACGACCGCCACGGTCGAGATACCAGCGCCTGTCGCCGGTGATGTCGCACACGACACCGACGATGCCCGAGCACGAGCCGACCGCATCGTGTAGTACGGGTCGCTCGAGCAGCGAGGGGCCCGCGGGACGTACCGGCGACGATCACCATGCCTAGCGCCCTAGGCGGGGGCGGACGGCAGCCCCACCGATCGACGGCGGCCGGCCTTCCGTGCCGAGTTGGTCTGCACGTCCGCTCGCGCCGGTGGAAGGACGCCGGTCAGGACTCGTCAGTCGGGTGGGGGCGGCGTCGTCGCTCGTGGGTCCGACGGCTGGCGGTCCTCGACGTCGCTGGGGCTGACGTGGGCATCCTCGGCGAGGTGATCCCTGCGATCGTCCTCGTCCGTTGCGGAGCCGTCCCTTCCCGGCTCGAGGGCTTCCTCGGGGACGTCAGCGTCCTCCGCCAGGTGGCCGGTGTCGACGTCGCTCACGGTCGCCTCCTCGCTCCTCCATCAAGGTACGCGCGGGCGGTGGGTGACCCACGACCGTTCGGGCGACGGCGATCCGGTCGGACCACGCGTGGACGAAGTGCCATCACGATCCGCCCCGCCCCACGCCCCCACTGCGTGGAGACCTGTGCTCACATATGAGGCCAGGTCTCCACGCAGGCTCCGGCCGAACCGTTCAGAGCTGGCCGGGGTAGTAGTTCTCGGGGCCGGCGGCGGCGACCTCGCTGGCCCAGTCGGTGCCGTAGACCTCGCGCGCGTCCTGCAGCACCGGGCTGACGAAGTTCCACGCCTGCCGCTTGTAGGTCCAGTTGTCGGGCTGGAGGCGGTGCGCCGCGGCGAAGTGGCGCGTCGCGGCCTCCTCGCCGCCGGCCCGCCACAGGTGCTGGCCGAGCTCGAAGTGGGCGGCGGCGAGCGAGTGCTCGACGGGGCGCGGACGGCTCGCGGCGAGCACCTCGCCCGGCGTCAGCGCGAACGCGCTGTCGGGACCTCGGGCGACCCAGTCGCGGACGGCCTCGAGGTAGCGCTCGGGGCGGATCCGGAGCTGGGCGGTGACCTCCAGCGCGCGGTGGACGTAGGGATCGACGTCCTCGGGCAGCTCCAGGCTCGCCATCTGCTCGCGGAACACCGCCTTGCCCGGCCACGCGGGCCCGGGCGGCCGCACGATCACGCCGGCCTCGTCGATCCACACGCCGCTGGGCACGTTGACGACGCCGAGCAGCGCCCCGAGGCGGTGCTCCTGGTCGATCAGCGACGGGTGGGAGGGGTTCGCCGCGTCGATCCACGGCGCCGCCGCGTCGACGCCGCCGACGTCCATGGCGACGGTGACGACCTCGAGCCCCTCCAGCTCCTCATGCACCTCCTGCCACACGGGCAGGTCGAAGCGGCACCCTCACCAGGACGCCCACGCGACCAGCAGCACCTTCCGGCCGCGCAGCTCCGCCAGCGCGACCGGCTCGCCGTGCCGGTCGGGCAGGGTCAGGTCGGGCGCGGCCGCGGACGTCAGCGCGTGGCCGCCGACCGTCTCGGGGCCGAGCGCCCACAGGTCGGCGTCGGCGTCGTGGACCAGACCCATCCCGAGGCGCTCGGCCACGACCTCGACGTCGAGGTCGCCGTCGTCCGACGCGGCGTCGCGAAGCGGCACGCACAGCTCGCCCTTGCACGCGCCCTCCGGCTTCAGCTCCCAGCCGGTGGCGCGCTCGAACGTCGCAGCGTCGAGGGTCGTCGAGGTCAGGATCACGATCGCACCATACCCAGCAGCCACGGCACTCGACCTGACGGAGCGACGTCACGGCTCGGCGCCGGGACGTGACGTGGTGCTCGCCTGACTTCCTATCGGCTGGCCGGGGTCGTCGGTGTGCAGCGCCAGGGACCGGGCGTGGCGCGTCCTGGGGCGTGTCGGAACGACCGCGTCAACGTGAAGAGGTGGGAGCGGGACGGCCACCGGATCGGTGCCGAGCAGCGTGTGGTGGCCGCGATGGTCGAGGGTCTCACGTACCGAGAGAGCGGCCAACGACCATACGTCTCCCGGCGGACCGTCCCGGTCCCCGGATAGCCTCCTCATGGTTGCCGAGAGGGGGAGCTTGCGGTGGACCGTCGGACGTTCCTGCGCGCATCCACGGCGGCCGGTGGCGGACTGCTGATCGCTCGCCCGCTCGGGGCGCTGGCACAGTCCCACCTGCCGAGCGAGACCACGACCGGCGCCGCGCGGGCCTCCCGCCTGTTCCCGGCTACGGGCCAGTTCGTCGTCCACTCCGACCTGCACAACCACAGCATCATCTCCGAGGACGCCGTCGGCGACCCCGAGGCCGCCTACGCGCAGATGCGCGCGCGCGGGATCGACGTCGCCTCACTCACCGAGCACGCGGTCGCCGGCAAGCTCATGGAGAACTTCGCCGCGTTCTGCGAGCACTCCGGTGAGTGCCGCCGCATCCAGGCCATGACCGACGAGGACTGGCAGCGCCTGGCCGGCATCGCCGACGCGGCGAACGACCCTGGGGCGTTCGTGTCGTTCCGCGGGTTCGAGTGGACCACCGGCACGCTCGGCCACATCAACGTCTGGTTCTCCGAGAAGTGGACCGACGCCTGGAACACCGCGAGTCTGGTCACCCCGCGGGGTGGCACCCAGCTGTCGGCGCTGATCCCCGGCGCCCCGCCCGAGCTGACCGAGGCGTTCGCCAACGCGCCCGACACGGCCGAGATGGACCTGTTCTACGACTGGCTGACCTCCGACCCGGGCCGGCCGGTGCTCGAGGGCGGCAACGACGGGCTCGCCGGGTTCAACCACCCGAACTCGCAATGGGGCAACTTCAAGGACTTCGAGTACTTCGAGCAGGCGGTCGACCGGATGGTCAGCTGCGAGGCGATGAACTACGACCAGGACTTCTTCTTCAAGGGCGTGGACGAGGGTCGCGGGTGGCCGCTGCAACGCATCCTCGACGCCGGCTGGCGGGTGGGGTTCCTGGGGGTCAGCGACGAGCACGGCGAGACCTACGGCCACCCCGATGCCGCACGCGGCGGCCTCTGGGTCACCGAGCTGACCCGACAGGGCGTCCGCAACGCGCTGGCCACCCGGCGCATGTTCGCCACCTTCGAACCCGGTCTGCGGCTGGACATGGCGGTGAGCGGGATCCCGATGGGGCAGCGCCACGAACTCACCAACGGACCGGTCGAGGTCACGCTCGACGTCGATGCAGGACCCGACCTGCACGGCCGGCAGCTCGTCGTGCAGGTCGTGCGCCCCGGCGGTGACGAGCCCCTCCTCGCGCACGAGGAGGAGATCGTCGTCCGACCCGCCCCGGCCCCGATGCCGTCGATGATGGTCGAGGTCGACGGGACCGAGGGGGACTGGCTGTTCGTGCGGATCGTCGACCCCGACCGTGCGCCGTCGGACGCCGCGATCGGGGACTGGGACGCGTCCGGCGGGGTGCTGGCCTACACCAGTCCGGTGTGGTTCACGGCCGACGGGGCGCCGCCGGCGGCGCCCACCGGGCCGGACTCGTTCGCGGCACCCGCCGCCCCGCCGCCGCCGGGCCAGCAGCTGGCGGCCCCACTGCCGGTCTCCGGCGGGGGAGCGGCACTGGGCGGGGCGGTGGCGCTGGGTCTCGCGGCGATGCTGAGGAGGCAGCTGGCACATCGGGACTGACCTGCCCACCCGCCGTCACGAGCCCGCTTCACGCCTCGCGGATCAGCACCAGGTGCGTGCACGGCTTCGGACAGGCGCTGGACGATCGTCCAGACCACGCCAGTACGCAACGCCTGGTGGCGACTTCCGGGAGCTGCGAAGCGGTCGGGCCGTCCTCGGAGCCGGCACCTGGCGTCAGGGACGAAGCCGCGACACCGGGATCCCGTGCCGTGCGACCACGTCCCAGGCGACCGGCGGCAGGAACTCCAGGGTCGCGTCGGCGATGTCGTCGCCGATTCGATCCTCACGCTCATCGAGCGTCTACTCGACGCGCATGAGCTCGAGTAGTTCAGCCGTTGCGTCGCGATCGTCGAGCCCCAGCGCGTACGTGTCCGTCGACCCGACGACCTCGAGCGCCGATATAGCCTCGACTCCCCGTGGGATGACGTTATGAGCGGGATCGTCTGGCCCGGCCATCCCCACTTGGTCGCGCGACAACCACGGCGTTGCGCGGCGAAGTACCAGACGTGCTCTTCTACTCCGCTCGACCCACCGCGAGATAGAGCGCTCCGAACACCTTCGTTTCGAACCGGAACCCATCCGTATGGCGGCGAAGCGCCTTCCAGGGCCGGACCTGTACGTAGGCATCGCTCACGCCGAAGGGTCTGCCAAGCGCGATCCCGAGGTCCACCGCCCAGCTCGGCCAGCTCGGGGGTCGGCGCAGACCCATGACTGCGATCCGACCACCGGTTGCGGATAGTGCCCGGCACGCACGGGCGATCACCTCGTCGTGCTCCGGGATTATCTCGAGTGCGAAGGTGGACAGCACGCCGTGGAGGTCGTCGGGGAACGCGAACCCTCGCACATCGTCCTGCACCAACTCCACGTTGCTGAGCCCGGCACGGGTGATCCGTTCGCGGGCTCGGGCCAGCATCTGTGGCGAAAGGTCGACGCCTACCACCCGGCCCGTGGGTCCGACGACACGAGCCAACGCCGGCAGGTTCACGCCGGTCCCGCATCCCACATCCACGACAGTGTCGCCCGGACGCAGGTCCAGCAACCGCATGCCACGCTCAGCGAGTCGTCGGCTGCCGACGGCCCGGTACACCGACGCGAGGGCGTCGTAGCTCGGGGCGAGCTGATCGTACAGGCGCTGGACGGCCCGAGCATCGAGGATCCCCTGCTCTCGCTGTACCTGCTCCGGCACCAGGCGGCGCCACAGCAGCGCTGCGCCGGCCGCCATTGCCGCACCGATCGCGTAGGTCCTCGTGCGGATGGGTGCCCTCCCCCTCACCACGACCATAGTTGCCGCAGGAGTCGACTACGGGCGCCGTCCTCAAGGCATGAGCCGCGTCCTAACCACGGTTCTCGCTGTTGTTCACGTCGGTGTGGGCGTCAGGTCGACCCACTGGATGCCCTCACCAGCAGTGATCTGGACAATCTCTCCCGCGCGCGAGTCATCGCTGATGATCTCGACGATGAGATCGGCGATGCTCTGGGGGGTGAGGATGCTGCCGGTCCTTCGGGCTTCTGCGAGCGCCTCCTTACCGAGCGGCTTGGCCATGTCGGTGTCGACAAGCTCGGGGCAGATGGCGTTGACCCGGATGCTCTTCTCCACGGCCAGGGAGGTCAGCGAGCGCGTGAACGTCACGACACCGGCTTTGGCTGCTCCATAGATGGGAGCAGCAGCCATCGGGTACAGAGCGATGAGCGACGACATGTTGATGATCGCGCCTCCCCGGCCGGTCATCGCCCGGATGGCCTGGCGGGTGGCGTCGATCACGGCAACGAGGTCGACCTCGATGACTTGACGCCAGTCGCTGCCTTCGTCTGCGAGCCATCGGTTGTCTCCACCGATACCGGCGATGTTGCAGACTACGTCGAGTCCTCCGAACTCCTCGCGGGCATGACCGAGCGCGGTGGCCACATCGTTGGGACGAGTCACGTCGCAGACGTGCCGCAGTGCACGTCCGCCCGCCCGACCGATGTCCTCCACGGTGCGCGCGGCGGACGATGCGTCGATGTCCACGGCGACTACGGCGGCGCCGAGGTCCGCCAGGGTCACCGCGGTCGCGCGGCCGATTCCTCCACCAGCACCCGATACCAGTGCCACCTTGCCGCCCAGATCCACATCAACTCCTCTTCGTCGTGACTAACAACCGACGAGGATGCCCTCAACCAGGGGAAGCCGCTCCCTCCGGCTCATCTCACCCGCGCAACTATGCGCGGTCGGCGTGACCGGCTCGCGCCGCGGATATCCACGGTTCACGCGCAAGCCGCAAGATTCATACACTGTTATACTCTTTCGAGGCGAGGAGGCCCCCCCTTGGTACAGCGAACATCGAAGGTGCTATCGGTATCAGTCCCTCCGGACCTGGCCCGAGACTTCGAACGGCTGGCGGAGCAGCAGGGCGGCAACAAGAGCGAGCTGTTCCGCGAGATGTTGCGCGTCTACCAGGCCTACCAGGAGACCGGACGCTTCGAGATCCTCCAGCGCTATGGCGCCGCGCGCGCCCGTGC
>JAHWKY010000057.1 GCA_019347575.1 Actinomycetota bacterium
GCCGGCTGGGTCGGCGGTTTCGTGGGCGCGGTAGCGATGACCCTGCTCATGAAGATGGGGACGAGCATGGGCATGAGCAACATGCCACCGATGCCCGTCATCCAAGGGGCGATGTTCACCGACGACGAAGGCACGGCCCGCAAGATCGGCATGTTCACGCACCTGATCATGATGGGCACACTGGTCTTCGGGACCACCTACGCGGCGTTGTTCGCGTCCTTCGGGACCGCGAGTTGGCTGACCGGTGTGTTGATCGGTCTGGTGCACGCGGTGGTCGCGGGGGCGATCGGCTTCCCGATGATGGGATCGGCCCATCCACGCATGGAGTCTCCTGCGACCTTCACACACGACGTCACCTACCGGTCGGAACCGGGAGCGCTGCGGATCGCCTCGCCCGGGTTCTTCGGGGTCAACTACGGCTCGGGTACACCCATGGGTCTACTGATGGGCCATGCTGTGTACGGGCTCGCGGTGGCGCTGGTCTACAACGGGTTCGCCTGAGTCCTCGGCGACCCGAACGGGCACGTCCACCGTTAGTGGAAGGATCATGCCCGTGGACGCTGTACGCGGTCGTCCAGCAGCTCGTGGATCTGTTCGGTCACTCTCTCGGGAGTCAGGTCGAGGTGTTGGTAGACCTCGGGAGCCGGAGCGGACACGCCGAACCGGTCGATGCCCACGACGCGGTCGGTGAACTCGCGCCAGCCCTGTGCGCTGCCGGCCTCGACGGCGACGGCCGGTCGTTCCGGCGGGAGCAGGGCGCGCTTCTCGGCGGCGGGTCGTGCTCGGTACAGCTCCCAGGACGGTAGGGACACGACCCGGACAGCGGTCCCCTGTTCGGCCAGCTGGTCGCGCGCCGCCAGGGCGAGGTCGACCTCCGAGCCGGTGGTGACGACGGTGGCGTCCTCGCCGTCGGCGACCACCGCCCCGGCCGGATCACGTTCGTACGGGTCGAGGACGGGCAGGGACTGTCGCGACAGCACCAGGGCGACGGGTCCGTCGCTGGCGATCGCGGTCACGAGCGCGTCCGCGGTCTCGTTGCTGTCTGCCGGCCGCAGGACCGTGAGGTTCGGGATCGCCCGCAGGGCAGCGAGGTGTTCGATCGGCTGGTGGGTCGGGCCGTCCTGCCCCAGTCCGATCGAGTCGTGGGTGAACACGTAGGTGACGGGCAGGTTCATCAGCGCGGACAGCCGGATCGCCGGCCGTACGTAGTCGCTGAACACCAGGAACGTGGCTCCGAAGACACGGAAGCCGCCGTGCGCGGCCATGCCGTTCAGCACGGCGCCCATGGCGTGCTCGCGCACGCCGAAGTGGAAGTTGCGCCCGTCCCATTGACCGGCGGCTACGTCACCGGCTCCTTCGATGGTCGTGTAGGTGGACGGCGCGAGGTCGGCGCTGCCTCCCACGAGCTCGGGAACGTCGGGCGCGACGGCGTTGAGGACCTGGCCGAGCGCCTTGCGTGTCGCGATCCCGTCCCCGGCCTCGAAGCCCGGGAGCTCATCGGACCAGCCCTCCGGCAGGTCGCCGGCGATCTGGCGTTCGAACCGTTCGACCGCTGCGGGGTCCACCTCGCGGTAGCGCTCCAGCGTCTGTTCCCATCGGCCGTGGGCGATGGCGCGGTCGGAGACCAGCGTTCGCCAGTGGTCGTAGACGTCGTCGGGGACCGTGAACGGCCCGTGCGACCAGTCCAGCTGTTCGCGGGTGGCGGCCAGCGCCTCCTGCCCGAGCGGTGAGCCGTGTGCGTCGGCGCTGTCCTGCTTGGGTGAGCCGTAGCCGATGTGGGTGCGCACGATGACCAGCGTCGGTCTGTCCGTCTCCTGTCGTGCGGCCTCGACCGCGCCGTCGAGGGCGGCCAGATCGTTGCCGTCGTCGACGCGGACCACGTGCCAGCCGTAGGCGGAGTAGCGCCGCTGCACGTGTTCGCAGAAGGCGAGATCGGTGGATCCTTCGATCGAGATGTGGTTGTCGTCGTAGACGACCGTCAGGCGGTCCACGCCGAGGGCACCGGCCAGGGACGCCGTCTCGCCGGACACGCCCTCCATGAGGTCACCGTCACTGGCGATCGCCCAGGTGCGGTGTTCGATCAGCGGATCGAGGTCGTCGCGGTTGAACCGTGCCGCGAGCATCCGCTCGGTGATGGCGGCCCCCACCGCCATCGACACCCCCTGTCCGAGCGGACCGGTCGTGACCTCCACGCCAGGGGTGTGACCGCGTTCCGGATGGCCCGGGGTCTTCGAGCCGAGCTGACGGAACCGCTGCAGATCGTCGATCGACAGGTCGTACCCGGCCAGGTGCAGGCAGCTGTACAGGAGCATCGAGGCTTGGCCCGCGGACAGGATGAACCGGTCGCGGTCGGGCCAGTGCGGATCCTTCGGGTCGTGGCGCAGGTAGCGGGTGTACAGGCGGTAGCCGAGCGGTGCGAGCGCCATGGGCGTACCGGGATGTCCGGAGCCAGCCCGTTCGACGGCGTCAGCGGCGAGGAAGCGCACGGCGTTGACCGCGTCGCATTCGATGCCGGCCGGGATGTGGCCGGCGTCGCCGTGGCAGCGGGCCACGACATCGGTACGCAGGGCCTCTGGCTCGGTCGTGGTGCTCATGGTCGTCCTCCTCGGTTCGCGGGGGTGTCGGGCTTTATCTGAGCTGCAGCCTCGTCGTCGAGGATCAGCAGGGCGTCGTCGCGGACGACCCTGCTCGCCGGCAGCTGGGCGTCGTCCCGGAGCAGTCGACGGACGGCTTCGGCCTTGTCCGCCCCTGCGACGAGCCACAGTTGGACCCGCGTTCGGCGCAGGAGCGGGACGGTGAGGGTCAGCCGACGGCGGCCCTCGTAGCTGCCTGTGGCTGCGACGTCGGTGTCGTCGTCGAGGACGGGGTCCCCGGGGACCAGCGATGCGGTGTGTCCGTCGTGCCCGAGGCCCAGGTGGACGAGGTCGAGGACGGGAGGGTCCCCACAGACCTGCCGGAGCTCGTCGGCGTAGCGGACGGCCGCGGCGCTCGGGTCATCTTCGCCGACAGGCATGGGGTGGACGCGGGTGGTCCAGTCGGGGATGCTGCCGGTCAGGTGTTCGCGCAACAGTTCGAGGTTGCGGTCGGGGTGGCCGTCCGGGGCGATCCGTTCGTCGACCTGGAACACGTGTGTCCGTTCCCACGGGAGGTCGAGGTCGGCGAGTGCGGCGAGCATCGGGGCTGGTGTCGAGCCGCCGCTGAACGCGACCGTGAACGCGTCTCGCTCGTCGACGCTCTGCATCGCGGCGGCTGCGATCTGCATCGCGGCGTGCCGGGCCGCCAGGTGCCGGTCGCTGAACGTGGTGACCTTCATGGGCGCAGGTGGGAGCCGCTGTTCCAGACGTCGATGACGCGGATCTCACGCTTCCACCCGAGCGTGCTGATCGTTCCGGTGGACAGTCGCAGGCGGCGGCCGTCCTCGATGGGCAGACCGATCCAGCGGACCGCGACCGCCCGGAGCAGATGGCGTGCGCGAACACGGCTACGTCCTGACCCTCCTCACAGCGGTCGCACAGCTCGTCGACGATCCGGTCGACCCGCTGCTGGACCTCCGCCGGGGTCTCACCTCCGGGGGCGCCGTCGGTCCACAGCACCCAGCCGGGTGCCTGTTCGCGGATCTCGGCGGTCGTCAGGCCCTCGTAGTCGCCGTAGTCCCACTCGACGAGTTCGTCGCGCAGCTGTGCGACGTCTCCGTACCCCGTGATACGGGCCGTGTCGATGGCCCGTTCCAGTGGACTGCTCAGCACCAGGTCGAACTCCCGTCCCGAGAGTCGATCGGCGGTGAGTTCTGCTTTGCGCCGGCCTTCGTCGGTCAGTGGCAGATCGGTGCTGCCCGTGTGCTGTCCGGTGAGCGACCACTCCGTCTCGGCGTGGCGCACCAGCACGATCTCCTGGTCCGGGTAGGGCTCGTTGCTCACGGTCGCTCCTGTCCGATCGCTGTCCGCCAGGCGGCGGCGCCGATCAACCCGGCGTCGTCGCCGGTCGCCGCCACGACGAGTTCGATGGGTTCGGGGAGATCGGGGGGTCCGGCGTCGCGGAGGTGGTCGCGCAGCGGGTCGAGGAGCAGGTCACCGTTGCGGCCGACGCCGCCTCCGAGGACGATCACCTGCGGGGTGAACAGGTAGGCCAGGTTCGCGACCGCGGTGGCAGCCGCCTGCACGGTCCGCTCCCACACGCCCCGCGCCGCCCCGTCGCCCTCCCGTACCCGCTCGACGATGGTCGCGCCGTCGGCCGGCAGCCCGACCGCTTCGGCCTCGCGCTCGAGGGCGGTGCCGGACGCGAGTTCCTCGACGGAGGCGGGCTCGCCCGAGGTCGCCGCGTGGAGGTCGACGACGGTGTGCCCGAGTTCGACCGCCGACCGTCGTCCTGCCACGATCCGTCCGTCGAGCACCACGCCCGCTCCGACCCCGGTCGAGATCGTGACGTACACGACGTCGTCGTGGTCGCGTGCGGCGCCGAAGTACGCTTCTCCGACGGCGGCCAGGTCGGCGTCGTTCGCGATCGCGACCGCAACCCGGAGGCGTTCGGTGAGGTGTGCCTCGTCGAGAGCGCCTGGCCAGTGGGGCGGCAGGTTCGGGGCGTGCTCGAGCTGCCCAGCGGCGTAGAGGACGCGCCCGGGGACCCCGATGACCGCCCGTTCGACGGTGCCGCTGTCGAGGACGTCTCCAGCGAGCTGGAGCAGCGCCTGCGGGCACTCCGCATCCTGGGGGGTGGGCTCGGAGCGGCGTTGCTGGATCTGCCCGTCGGGGGTGACGACCGCGGCACGCATCTGCGTGCCTCCGAGGTCGATCGAGAGGATCGGTTCACCCATCGTCGTCGATCTCGGGGCAGTGCCAGCCCCCGTGCGCGGCGATGAGCTCGTCGGCCTGCTCGGGGCCCCAGGAGCCGGGCTCGTACTCGAGCACCGGCGGAGGATCGTCGAGCAGCTGGTCGATGACCCTCCAGGCCTCCTCCACGCCGTCAGCCCGGGCGAACAGCCGCTGGTCGCCGTCCATGGCATCGTCCAGCAGCCGCGCGTACGCGTTCTCGCGCGTGCCCTCGCGCTCCTCGTCGTAGCGGTAGGTCAGGTCGACGGGCCGGCTGACGAGCTCGTCGCCGGGTTCCTTGATCTGGACGCTGATCGAGACCTGCTCGCCGGGCTTGAGCCGGAAGAGGAGGTGGTTGGGGTGGGGAGGCGGGCAGTCGGCACGCGCGAAGAACAACCGTGGAGGCCGCTTGAACTCGACCAGCACGTCCGTGGCCGTGACGGGCAGGCGTTTGCCCGCGCGGACGTAGAACGGCACGCCGGCCCACCGCCAGGAGTCGATCTCCGCCTCGAGCGCCACGAAGGTCTCCACCTCGGAGTCCGCCCCGACACCGTCCTCGTCGCGGTAGCCCGCGAACTGGCCGCGGACGACCTTCGCGGGGTCGATCGACGGCATCGACCGGAGCACCTTGACCTTCTCGTCCCGCAACGCCTGCGCATCGGCGGAGGTCGGCGGTTCCATCGCGACCTGGGCCAGCACCTGGAGCAGGTGGTTCTGGAACACGTCACGCACGGCACCGGTCTCGTCGTAGAAACCACCGCGGCCCTCGACGCCGAAGTCCTCGGCCATCGTGATCTGCACCGAGTCGATGTGGTGGCGGTTCCAGGCGGGCGCCAGGAACGAGTTCGCCAGCCGGAAGACGAGCAGGTCCAGCACCTGCTCCTTGGCGAGGAAATGGTCGATCCGGTGGACGGCCTCCTCGGGGAAGGCCCGCAGGACGCAGCGGTTGAGCTCCTCCGCCGAGGCGAGGTCGTGACCGAAGGGCTTCTCGATCACCAGTCGTCCGTGCTCGTTGACGCCGACGTCCGCGAGACCTTGGATGACGCGTTCGAAGAGGCTGGGGGGGATCGCCAGGTACAGGACGGGCCGGCTGGCTCCGTCGAGGCTGTCGCGGAGCCGCTGGTAGGTCGCGTCCTCGGTGTAGTCACCGCGCACGTACGTCAACGCCGAGGTGAGCAGGTCCAGCGCGGCATGGTCGGGGTCGGACGGGCCGAACCGGTCGATCGATCCCCGGGCGTACCCGCGCAGGTCGTCGTCGTCCCAGTCGTCGCGCGCCACCGCGACCACGCGATCCGGGAGTTTCGAGTGCTCGGCCAGGCTGAGCAGCGCGGGGTAGATCTTCTTGCGCGCGAGGTCGCCGGTCGCGCCGAACAGCACCAGGACGTCACCGCGGTCGGTCATCCCTCGGCCTTCTCCTCGTGCCCGCCGAACTGCTTGCGCATCGCGGACAGGGTCTTGCCGGCGAAGTCCGCGTTGCCGCGTGAGGCGAAGCGCTCGAACAGCGCGGCGGCGATGACGTGCGCGGGCACGCCCTCGTCGACGGCTGCGAGAACCGTCCACCGGCCCTCGCCCGAGTCGGAGACTCGGCCGTCGAACCCGTCGAGCTCGGGATCCTCCAGGAGTGCGGCCGCGGTGAGGTCCAGCAGCCACGACTGGATGACGCTGCCGCGGCGCCAGACCTCGGTGACGGCAGCCACGTCGATGTCGAACCGGTAGTACTCCGGGTGGGCCATGGGGGCGGTCTCGGCGTCGTGCTGTTGATCCCCGGCCCCGACGTCGGCACGTTCGAGGATCGCGAGACCCTCCGCGTACGCCGCCATCACGCCGTACTCGATGCCGTTGTGGACCATCTTGACGAAGTGGCCGGCGCCGGTGGGGCCACAGTGCAGGTAGCCGTGCTCGACCGGGGCGGGCTCGTCCTGCCGACCTTCGGTGCGAGGCGCCGCCTCGACCCCTGGTGCCAGCGAACGGAAGACGGGGTCGAGGTGGTCCACCGCGTCGTCGTCACCGCCGATCATCAGCGAGTACCCGCGCTCGAGCCCCCAGACACCGCCGCTCACCCCGACGTCGACGTAGCGGATCCCGGTCGGTTCCAGCTGCTGGGCGCGGTCGATGTCGTCGCGGTAGTAGGAGTTGCCGCCATCGACGATGATGTCGCGCTCGTCGAGGAGGTCCGCGAGACGGTCGACGGTCTGGCCCACGAACCCGGCCGGGATCATGAGCCAGACCACCCGGGGCGGGTCGAGCGCCGCCACGAGGTCCTCCAGTGAGGTCGTCCCCTCGGCCCCTTCGGACTCGATCTCGCGGACCGCTTCCTCGTCGACGTCGTAGACGACCAGCTCGTGGTCGTCGCGTTGGAGCCGGCGCACCATGTTGGCACCCATACGTCCCAGCCCGATCATGCCGATCCTCATCGTGTGCTCCTCGCGTGTCACTCGTCGACGGCCAGCAGTTCGTCGAGGGGGACCCGGATCGCACGTCGGCCACGGTCACGCAGGGCCTGGAGGTCACCGGCGGCCTGGGCCCGCTCGAGTGTGGCGAACCCGAAGGACTCACCGGGGATCTCGACGTCACGCTCGTGGTCGGTGACCACCTGGACGAACACGCCGGTGTTCGGGCCGCCCTTGTGCAGCTGCCCGGTCGAGTGCAGGTAGCGGGGCCCGACACCCAGGGTCGTCGCGATCCGGTGGCGGTCCCGCAGCGCCACCCGTACCCGTTGGAGATCAGCCAGACGCTCGTCCTCGGGATCCAGGTAGGCCTGGAGCGCCAGGTAGTCGCCGGTCCCGACCTGCGCGAGCAGCGGTGCGAGCGGTTCGGGTCCGACGTCCGGCGCTCCCTCGTCCAGCGCGGCGCGGGCAGCATCCTTGGCCGTCTCGACATCAGGCTGATCGAAGGGGTTGATCCCCAGCGCCGCGCCCGCGAGAGCGGTGGCGATCTCCCAGCGCATGACCTCGCCTCCGAGGTCGACGGCGTCGTCGACGCGGAGGTCGACGACGGGATGTCCGGCCTCAGCCAGTGCCGACAGCCGGGTGGGGTCGGCGCCGATCCCCACGAAGAGCCGGTCGTCGCCGTACATCTCGGGGGCTGCTAGGGGTTCGTCGACGATCGGCACGATCCCCGTGCCGTGCTTGCCGGTCGACTCGGCTATCAGCTGCTCGACCCACAGGCCGAAGGCCGCCAGGCGGTCGTCCACGACGAGGGTCAGCTTGTCCCGGCCGGCCAGGGCAGCTCCGGCCAGGACGGCGCCGAGCTGCACCGCCGGGTTGTTCGGGGGCTCGACGCAACCTGCGCATCCGGTGGCGACGCGTCCGGCGCGGTGAAGGAGCTCGGCGACGTCCACGCCCGCGAGCGCGGCCGGGACGAGACCGAAGTAGGACAGCGCGGAGTACCGGCCGCCGATGTCGGAGCGGTTCTCGAAGACCCGACGGAACCCTCGTTCGCGTGCTAGCTCGGCCAGGTCCGTGCCCGGATCGGTGACCACCGCGAAGCGCTGCGGGTCGCGATCCTGGTCCCACAGCCACTCCAGCAACGAGCGGGTCTCCACGGTCGTGCCCGATTTCGACGAGGCGAGCACGAGCGTGGAGTCCAGGGGGAGGCGATCGGCGACCCGGGCGATGGCGTCGGGGTCGATCGAGTCCAGGACCTCCAGTTCCAGGGCTTCGTCACTGCCGTTCAGGGCGTCCCGGACGACGATCGGGAACAGGCTCGAGCCGCCCATCCCGATCACCAGCGCGTGGGTGAGTCCGTCGGCGACCGCCTGCTTGGTGAACGCCTGGAGCTCGTCGACCCGCCCTTCCATCTCCTCGGGGCTGTCGAGCCACCCGAGACGGTCCGCGACCTCGGTGGGATCGTCCTGCCACAGCGTGTGGTCGCGCTGCCAGAGCCTGCGGGCCGCGTCGCGCCGTGAGAGGTCCTCGACCACCTCCGACACCCGCGCGGACGGCGGTCCGAGTCGTGATGCCTCCGACGTATCCCGTTCGAGCTCTTCGACCTTGTCCTCGATGCAAGCGAGCAGGCGTTCGAACGAGTCGGCGAACTTCTGGTCGCCTTCCTCCTGCAGTTCGCGACCGAGGTCCTCGAGGTCCACGCCGGCGTCTTCTGCGCGTCGGGTGACCTCCTCGGCTCCGCTGGCGTCCTCGGACAGGGGCTGGCCGATGCCGTCGGCCTTGGCGACGGCCACGAGCGTGCCCTCCGGCATCGTGTTCACCGTGCCCGGCGCGGCCAACTCCTCCACGTAGTAGGTCTCGGGCAGCTGCGGGTCCTTGGTGGAGGTGCTGGCGAACAGCACCTTCTGGGGCAGGGCTCCCGCCTCCTCGAGGACCCGCCACCGGTCGGAGCGGAGCAGATCGCGGTACGCGACGTAGGCGAGGTGACCGCTGGCGACACCGAGCAGGTTCCGCAGATCCGCCGGCAGGCGATCGTTGGCCTTGCCGTCGATGCGTGAGATGAAGAACGACGCGACCGACGCGACGTCCAGGTCGAGGTCGTCCTCGAAGCGTCGCTCGAGTCCGCGCACGTACGCATCGGCGACGGCCCGCCACTGGGGCAGTGAGAACAGCAGCGTGACGTTGACGTTCACTCCCCGGAAGATCAGCTCCTCGATCGTGGGCACGCCGGCCGGCGTGCCGGGCACCTTGATCATGACGTTGGGGCGGTCCACCCGGTCGTACAGCTGTACAGCCAGATCGATCGATCCGTCGGTGTCACGCGACAGTCGAGGGGGCAGCTCCAGGGATACGAACCCGTCAGCACCGTCGGTGCGGTCGTAGATGTCCCGCAGCACGTCTGCGGCGTCCCGGATGTCATCGACGGCGAGATCCCAGAACAGCTCCTCCGGATCGCCCAGACCGCGGTCGACCGCGGTGCGCAGCGCGTCGTCGTAGTCGTCGCTTCCCGAGATCGCCCGTTCGAAGATGGTCGGGTTGGACGTCACCCCGGACACGGCGTAATCCCGCGTGTAGCGGTCGAGCTCGCCGCTGGTCAGCAGGGCACGCCGGATGTTGTCGTACCAGACGCTCTGTCCGAACTGTTGAAGCTGATGCAGAGGTGTGTCCACGGGGATCCCTGGGATCGGCGGCGATCGATCGAGACAGGCGACGTCTCGCTCTACCCAACCCGCTCTCGGCGCGGCGCCTTCCATCGCGGATCGTCCCATCTTGCACGCCCCGCTGGCGATGGCCGAGATGCGGATGAACGGGAGCACCGCCGTGAGCCGCCGGACCGGCGGCGAAGGTCAGTGCTGTCAGGTGGGGCCGTGGGCATGTTCCACCGTTACGTCGAACCCGCGCCAGAACAGGGTGCCCTTGGTGCCCAGGCGCACACGCTCCGACCAGCGGGCCATGTCAGGGGCGACGAGCACCTCGATGTCCTCGTGACGGACCAGCTCGTAGCTGCTGGTGTCCTTGCCCTTCAGGTAGATGTCGACCGACACCTCCGGCCGGCCACCTCAACCGACGGCGCTGATGAAGTCCAACGCTGCGGTCCCGCCCTTACGGCGGATGAGGTCGGCGGCCTCGGCGGTGACATCCAGCTGCATCGCGTACCTCGGAGGACGGAGGACAGGTAACGCGACCAGGGTAGGCGAACCGTCGAGGTCGACCTTCCCGGATGACGCGTCCCGTCCGCAGGTCGGGCTGGAACACAGACCGTCATCGGCTGGTTCCCTCGGCGTGAACACCGGGATGCAGGACGACGGACCAGACGGCATCGGAGCGCGCGGTCACGCGCGGGCGATCGTGGTGACCCAACCTGACCGGGAGATCGATCATCGGTGAGACCCCAGCCCAACGGCGGCGCCGCCTGAAGAAGGAACGCAGCCGCGCCGCCAAGGAGCGGCGTGGCCAGCGCCGCCGTCGACGGCGGTTGCGGGGTCGGACCAGGCGCGTCGCGGTGACGACGGTGGTGGCGGTGCTCGTGGTCGGTCTCGCCGGCGGCCTCTGGTACGTGACGGGACGGGAGTCGCGTGCCGCAGCGGGCCGTCTGGGCGACCTCGTCGTCAGCGAACCGCACCGGGGACGCGATCACGTGCCGTCGACCACGACCGAGGCCGCTCCCACCTCGGGCAACCACCAGGGCGGGGCGGTCTGCGGCGTCCACGACCGGGTGATGACCGCCGATCAGCAGATCCACACCCTCGAGCACGGCGCGATCGTCTACCAGTACCGGCCCGACGACGTGCAGGACGACGAGGTGCAGGCGCTGGCTGACCTCGCGGACGAGTTCGGTTCCCATGTGCTGGTCGCACCCAACCCTGCTCTGGACGCCCCGTTCGTGGCGACCGCCTGGACACGCAAGATGCGTCTGGACGCGGTCGACGTCGACAAGGCTCGCGATTTCGGGGTCGCGTTCACCGGGAACGGTCCCGAGTCGGTCGCCTGCCCACTGAACTAGGTTCCTGCTGTCCGTGTCCGCGCCGGATGCCCCCACATCCCGGGCCATCGGGACGCTGGCATGGAAGGCGCCTGGAGGTCGGTGGACGACGCCGCCCACCCGTGACCGATGAAGGGTGGGTGGGCGGCGCCGTGCCTGACGCGCGGGGTGACCGTCAGGCGGTCGGGTTCATGCGGTCCGGGTCCGATCCGGCACGAGTTCCTCGCTCGCCAGCTCGCTCGCGCCGACGTACACGGCTCCGAGGACGAAGCCGAACAGGAGGTGCCCGATCAGGCTCGTCACCGCCTGCTCGTTGATCTGGAAGGTGGGCATGCCCATCCAGATCGGCATGATGAGCAGGGGTCCCAGCACCCACCAGATCGCGCCGTACACGACACCGGACCCCAGCCCGGAGCCCCAACCCGACACAGCACGTGCGAGCGTGAGACCGAAGCCGGCTCCGATGATCGCCGAGATCACCAGGTGGACGACCCAACCGAGCGCGGGTCCTTCACCACCTACCAGACCGGCGATCATCCCGATCATCCCCTGCGTGTGCAGCAGGGCACCGAAGGCGAGACCTCCGACGATCCCTGCGATGGTGCTGGCACTGATCCTCTGCGTATCCATCGTTGTCCCCTCTCCTTGCGTTCTCTCCCTCTCTGCGGCTCGTGGGCGAGCCCCTCATGCGACCCGCGGCGCCTTCGGGATGTCGATCTCCGTTCCGGCGACGTGGTTGAAGTAGTTGGTCAGGATCGTGCGGATCGTGTCGGCGAACGCCTCGAGGAGCTGCTCTTCGCTCCATCCGGCGTCCAGGGCGGCCTGCCAGGTGTCGTCGGCCACGTGTCCCTTGTTGGCCGCCACCTCGCGGGCGACATCCAGCAGGGCGGACAGCTCCTCGGTACGCGTGCCATCGTTGCTCCTCGATCTCGGGTGTGTCGCCCGGACGTCCCGGGCTCACCAACGGCAACCCGGGTGCGCCGGACGTTCTTCGCCGCTCAGTACCGGCGTTCGTACGTGGTGCCCCCCCTGGCGCCGAGCGTGGCCGGGGCCCGCAGGTGCGCCCACGCAGCGCACAGATCTGACGACCGAACGTTCCCATCTGATCGGTCCGTCGACCGGAGACGACCAACGTCTGGGCTAGTCGATCTGCCGCTGGGATATTCCGCCGATCTCGCTCCCTTTCAGCCGTGGCGTCCCGCCCCTCGTGGATGGACGGTTCGTAGCGTCCTAGTGGAAGCGAGGGACAGGATCAGCGATGCAGCGTCCGACGCTCTCGAAGTTGGCGGGTTCGGTCGGCAGAGGCTTGGCGGCGGGCCTGGTCGGTACCGCAGTGATGACGGTGTCGAGCACGATCGAACAGAAGCTGCGTGAGCGGGGAGCCAGCTCCGCGCCCGCGGATGCGGCGTCGGAGGTCCTCGGCATCGATGAGTTCGAGGGCGAGGACGCGCGGGAGCGGTTCTCCAACCTGACCCATTGGGGGTACGGGACCGGGTGGGGTGCGGTCCGCGGCGTCATCGGTGCGGCCGGTGTGGGCGCGGGAGTCGCGCCGCGTGACGGGCATCGAGGTGATCCCGCTGGAGGAGCTCGGGCGGCCGCGGATCGACGTGACC
>JAHWKY010000058.1 GCA_019347575.1 Actinomycetota bacterium
GATGATCATCGCCTGGGTGGGTAGCCCGCGCGAGTGGGGGAAGCCGGGGGTGCCCATGGCGATGTCGGCGAGTTCGCCGAGGGCGTCGTGGAGGCGTTGGGGGTAGCTGCGGCGCTGATCCTCGGGCACGTCGTCACCGTCGGGACCGGTGAGGGGCTCGAGGGCGGACTGCAGCTGGTTGGCGACCTCGGGCGTGAACAGCCCTTCGCCGTGGATCATCCCGTCGCGGCGCTCGACGAACCGGAACCGGCGGCGGGCGAGCTGGTCCTGGGCGGTGCTCTGCCCGCGGTCCTTGGACTGCTGCATCGCGCGTCGGCGGGCGAGCCGGGCGGTCTGCTCGGGGGTGTGCTCGCGCGCGTAGGCGACCAGCTCGTCGACCAGCGCGTCGGCCTGCTCGTCCTCGACGGTGCCCGCGGCGCGGCCGATGACGCGGACGTGGTCGGGGGAGATCTCGCCCGCCTCGGCCGCCTCGGCGACCGGCTCGTGAGCCTCGACCGTCTTGGCGACGGCGGCGTCCTTGGCGGCCACGTCACCGTCGACCCCCAGCTGGCCGCTCAGCCACTTGCTGTGGCGCTCGGCCCCGCTGGAGTTGCGGGTCTCGCTCGCGGCGATCCAGCGTGCCCGGACGGTCCCCAGGACGTTGGTGGCGCGTTGGATGCGCTTGAGCCCCTCGGGCAGCTCGTCGGGGTGGATCAGCAGCGGATCGGTCGTGGCCAGCGCTGCGAGCTGACGATCGAGCGCGTCGAGGTCCGGCACCGGTGTGGCGGTGTCGGAGGCGGGGCCGTAGGCCCGCATCGTGTCGGCGCTTCCCATCCCGGTCGCAGTCTCCCAGCGCGATAGAACAAAAGTACCGAACATCTATTTGTCCGTCAAGCACTTCGCCCGAGAAGTTGTGGAACGTGCGAACAGCGCGCTACGAATGCGCCATGACGAACGCGGATGTGGAGTCCTGGCTGGAGCGATACCTGGTGGCGTGGGAGACCAACGACCCTGACGACATCCGCGGCTTGTTCACCGAGGACGCGCGCTACTTCACCGCCCCGTTCCGCGAGCCGTGGATCGGACACGATGGCATCGTCGAGGGCTGGCTGAGCCGCCCAGAGGACCCGGCCACATGGAGCTTCACCTCAGAGGTCGTCGGCCTGATCGGTGACCTCGCCGTCGTTCGTGGCCGCACCACCTACGCGACCGGCCCTGACTACAGCAACCTCTGGCTCATCGAGCTCGCCGCTGATGGTCGCTGCGCCGTCTTCACCGAGTGGTGGATGTCGATCGAGTGACGTTGCTCGGCCGAGGTTCCGGCCACCGGATCCTGCCGGAGGGGCGGTCGCCGGCGGTTCGGGTCGCGGCAGCTCAGGCGGCGCGTCGGAAGCGTCGCCGGTAGGCGGTGGGGCTGACGCCGACGGCCTCACGCAGGCGCATGCGGAGGTTGGCGGCGGTGCCGAGCCCGCTGCGTGCCGCGACGGCGTCGACGGTCAGGTCGGTGGTCTCGAGCAGCTGACGGGCCCGGGCGACGCGCTGGGAGGTGAGCCACTGGTGGGGGGTGGTCCCGGTGGCCTCGGAGAACCTCCGGGCGAAGGTGCGTTCGCTCATGGCCGCACGGGTCGCCATGTCGGCGACCTCGAGCGGTTCGTGGAGGTGCTCGACGATCCAATCCAGCAGTTCCCCGAACGGGGTTCCGCCAGGCGGGACGGGGGGCACGATCGTGTACTGCGCCTGTCCGCCGTCGCGATGCGGCGGGACGACCGTGCGACGCGCCACCAGGTCGGCCGCGTCCGCCCCGTAGTCGGTCCGCACGATGTGCAGGGCCAGGTCCAGTCCCGCTGCCGAGCCCGCGGACGTGAGCACGTCGCCCTCGTCCACGTACAGCACGTCGGGTACCACCTCGACCCGGGGGTAGCGGGTCCGGAACGCGTCGATGTACATCCAGTGGGTGGTGGCGCGGCGCCCGTCGAGCAGCCCGGCCTCGGCGAGAAGGAACGCCCCCGAGCAGAACGACACCATCCGCGCGCCGTTGCTCGCGGCCTGACGCAGCGCGTCGAGGACCGCGTCGTCCGGCAGCGCGGGCACGCGCCAGCCGCACTCCATGGACTCCGCCTCGGGGGTCTTGATCCCCATCGGCACGATGACGGTGTCCGCCGTGACGAGATCGTCGAGCCCTCGCTCGATCCGCAGCGAGAACCCGAAGTCGGTGGGCACCGTCGCTCCGGCCTCGGCGGCGCACACGCGCAGCTCGTACCAGCGGGGCTCGGGCATCGGCGCCAGGACCTCCCCCCGGCGGATGCCGAAGACCTCGCAGGCGATGGAGAACTCGAACGGGTTCATGTGAGGCAGGAACAGCACTGCCACGCTCGGCTCGTCGGTGATCGGACGGCGGCCGGCCGCGACCAGATCAGGGTCGAAGCGACCGACACGATCGCCATCCAGGGCGGTGGCAGGAAACTTTCTCATGTTGTCTATCCTGCCACTCGTGGGCGCGCGCGTCAACCGTCACGATGGGGGCTGACACGTAGGAGGATCTCGATGTCCCGCAAGCCACACCCCCTCGACACGCCGGACTTCGCACTGCTGGACCGGCTCGTCCACCGCCTGGGCGCCGACGGTCACGTCAGCGACGACGTCCGACGCGCCGTCGATTTGCTGACCGCAGCCGCGGCTCCTGAGCGTGCCGACCGGCTGGCCGTGCGACCCGGCGAGCCCCCCGCGATCGTCGAGCGCCTGGCGGTGTGGGCGCTCGCCCGCACCACCGACGCGGCCGTCGCCACCGCCACGGGGTTGCTCGACGACGCGATGCGCGAGCCGGTGACGGCGTCGGAGGACGATCGCGTGCTCTTGGGGTCGGCAGCTCAACAGCCGCAGTCGGCGGGGTCGGCCACCCCACAGCGACCCGCACCCCCGGTTGTTCGCCACGATCGCGGCCGTGCGCTCGACCCGTGCGAGGCGTGACGCCCCTGCCCCCGCTCCGTGGAGACCTGTGGTCACATGTGAGGCCAGGTCTCCACGCAGCGGAGGCTGCGCGGGTGTGTGGCGGTGAGCGGTGACGTCGGCGACGTCGCGACGGTGGACACGCTGACCGACGCGTGCACCGGCAAGGACGTCGGACTGCTCGTCGTCAACGCTGCCCGGTCGCAGGGCGGCGCGGTCCTCGAGACCAGCGAGGACGATCTCGTCGCTCAGGTGCGGGTCAACTGCGAGGCGGCGCTGCGACTGGTGCGGCGGCTGGTACCAGCGATGGTCGAGCGCGGCCGCGGGGGTGTGGTGCTGACATCCTCGCTGTCGAGCGTCGCCGCCGCCCCGTGGGTCGCCACCTACGCCGCGACGAAGAGCTTCCTCGTGCGCTTCGGTGAGTCCCTCGCCGAGGAACTGCGCCCCACGGGCGTCGACGTCACCGTCCTGATGCCGGGGCCGGTCGACACGCCCGGCTTCCGGTCCTCGCGGCCGAGGGGCGGGCCGGCCCCGATCCCGCCTCGGGTCGCGGCGTCAACAGCGCTCGACGCTCTCGGACGGCGGACCGTCGTGGTTCCCGGCGGGGCGCGCGTCGCCGCGCAGCGCGTGCTGCTGCAGCGCCTGCTCCCCGCGCGGGTCGCCAACCACATCATGGCCACCGCGCTGCGCCGCATGTACCGCTGACCGGCCGCCACGGGTGGGTCAGGAGCGGAAGGCGGCGGCGTGCTCGTCGGCGAACGCCCCGAACGTCGTTGGCTCCCGTCCGGTCAGCAGTCGCACCGAGTCGGTCACCTGGTCGGACAGGCCGTTCCTCATCGCCCCGAACAGCGCGATGAGGAAGTCGGCCAGGAACTCCGGCAGCCCCTGCTCGAGCATGGCGCTCTTGGCAGCGTCGTCGGGGACGTCGACGAACTCGATCGGTTACGCCCGCGAGCGGGGCGAACAGCTTGCCGGTCTGGCGGATCACGTCGGCGAACGTCAGCACGTTGGTCATGTAGTCCATGGGCTTGAGCACCACCGTGCGCAGACCGGAGGCGCCCAGGTGCTGCTCGATCTCCCCCTGCCACCGCGGGAAGAGCAGCGGGGAGTCCGGGGCGGCGGCCGCGCCCGACAACTTGACCACGAGGGAAGTGTCGGCGTCGCTCATGGCGTCGATCGCGTTCGACTCTCGACCTGACCGGGCACGTTGCCGCAGGCCAGGAACACGCGATCGACACCATCGAGCGCACGGTCGATGGAGGTGCGGTCGGCGAGGTCACCGACGGCGAGCTCGACACCGTCGCCGAGCACCGCAGGGCCCCGCTCAGCGATCGCGGACGAAGGCGCAGGGATGCGCCCCGTCGCTGCAGCTGCTCGACGACGTGGCGGCCGACGTTGCCGGTCGCGCCGAGGACGAGGACCGGTGTCGTCGCGTTCACGGCGTGCCTCCGTTGCTCGGCGGGATGTTGGCGTTCATGCGCAGAAAGTTCGTCGGATCGAAGCGATCCTTCAGGGCGGTCAGACGTTCCAACCGACCGCCGTACGCGGCGGCGACCCCAGCACTGCCTCGTCGGAGATGAAGTTGGCGTAGACCCCGGAGCTGAAGGGTTCGAGCCGCTTCCAGCCGTCACGGACCCAGTCCTTGTAGGTCTCACCGTTCGGATCGCTGCGCGGCCACGCGGTCGTGACGCTCAGCTCGAAGCCGGGGTCGCGGTGCCCGACGGCGGTGGTCTCCATCGGGACCCGGCTGACCGCACCCCAACGGCCCATCCGTTGATCTGCCAGAACGTCGGGGGTCGGTCGGCGATGACGCCCACCATCGTGTCGATGACATCGGATCCCAGCGCGCCGAAACGGTGGGCCTTCCCGTAGTAGCCGCGGCCGTGAGGCGCCCCGCCGTCGAGCATCGACTGCACCGCGACGTAGGGGGCGGGCCGCACGACCGCCGCGATGGGTGACCCGACCGCCTTCAGCGGGGCGACCGCCTCCTCGCCCGCGGCGAGGTCGCCCGCCCACACCGGCAGCGCGAGGATCACCGGCTCGTTGAAGCGCTCCATCGGCAGGAACGGCATCGGCGGGGCCGGCATCATCGAGATGGTGAGGCCGAGCTCGTCCGGGGCGTCGGGTGCGAACCCGTCCAGGAACGACAGCACCTCCGGCACGTCCTCGATCGGCCACACGATGGGTCCTGCCAGGACCAGAGGACCGACGGGGTGGAGCTGATACTCGAAGGTGGTGGCGATACCGAAGTTGCCTCCGCCTCCGGGCCGAGCAGCCGCGACGCGCTGGCCTTGATGCGTCGTTCGTAGTTCCCCTCGGTCTCGGCCTGCAGCCGTGCGGCACGATCGGGGTCGGGGCGCTGGCCGGTCTCCTGTTCCACCAGCAGCGCGGTCTCGTGCGCGCCTGCTCTTCGGTGGAGTCCGTCCACAGCAGGAACGCGAGGTGCTGACGCGGGGTCGGGGCGTCGCGGTGCAGCAGCAGGTACGCGAGCAGCGACTCGGCGCGGGGTGAACCCAGGAGCAGCGGGGCGTCGCCGTCCACGCGTAGGTCCAGCTCCCCCAGGAGCCGGACGCGCAGCAGCGGTGCCTCCATCCCGATCCCGCCGATCCCAGGAGAGGGATCATGGCCGGTGTAGCGAGCACGCCGCAGCCGGCAGGAACCTGCGGTCCCCGTGGCGAAGCCAGGTCCATGCGCTGGTACCTGCGGACCGTCATGGTCGTGCTCCTCGTCGTTGCCGTCGCGCTGCCTGCCGGCGCCTACCCCGCCCCGGGGCGGACGCACCGTCTCGTGCCCTCGGGTCTCGAGCCGGATCGGCCGCCGGCCGCAGAGGCCGCTGCGCTCAGTGCGGACGGTCGGTTGGTGGCCTTCACCAGCCGCGCCTCGGATCTGTGGCCCGGCGACGACAACGACCTGTTCGACGTGTTCGTGCTGGACCGGGAGAGAGGTGTGGTCGAGCTGGTCTCGGCGACCCCGGACGGGCAGCCCGCAGGCGCGTTCGCGGAGCTCGACCTGACCCCGGACGGCCGGGTCGTGGCGTACGCGAGTTGGAGCGACGAGATCGTGCCGGGCGACGTCAACGACACCTTCGACGTGTTCGTGCACGACCGCGACTCGGGCGACACGGAGCTGATCTCGGTCGCGACGGACGGCACGCCCGGCGACTGGGGATCCGACTACCCGGCCATGACGCCCGACGGCCGCTACGTGGCCTTCGCCAGCTCGGCCACGACGCTGGTGAACGACGACGGCAACGGGACGACCAGCGACGTGTTCGTGCGGGACCGCGTGGCCGGCACCACCGAGCTCGTCTCCGTCTCGAACGAGGGTGTTCAAGGCAACGGTGCGTCGATCACGCCGGCCATCAGCGCCGACGGCAGGTTCGTGGCGTTCGAGAGCGCCGCGACCAACCTCGTGGCCGACGACACCAACGGCACGGTCGACGTTCGCCTGGGCCGCGACATCTTCGTGCACGACCGGCACGAGGGGACGACGCGTCGGGTCTCGGTCGCGAGCGACGGCACCGGTTCCAACTCCTGGTCGCAGTTCGCCGACATCAGCGCGGATGGCCGGTACGTCGTCTTCCGTAGCTGGGGCACCAACCTGGTGCCACAGGACCAGAACGCCAGCCTCGACGTGTTCGTCCACGACCTCGAGCTCGGGACGACGCAGCGGGTGTCGGTCTCGAGCCAGGGCGAGGAAGGTGACGGCGGCACCTTGGCCAACCTGCCCTACGCGCGACCCGCCATCTCACCCGATGGCCGGTTCGTGGCGTTCGCGAACGAGTCGACCAACCTCGTGGCGGACGACGCCAACGGTGCGTTCGACGTTTACGTCCACGACCGGCTGCTGCGGACGACCGAGCTGGTCTCAAGTAGCCCGGAGGGCGGTAGACCAACAGAGCCGGTCTCGCGTGGCGCCGCGGGGACGGCGTCGGGTAGCTCCTCGTACCCCTCGGTCACCGCCGATGGGCGCCTGGTCGCCTTCTACAGCGGCGCCGGTGATCTCGTGCCCGACGATGCCAACGAGCAGGGTGATCTGTTCCTCCGCGAGCGCGGGCCGGCGCTCGGCGTCGGTGGCGTGACCGCGGGGCGGGCTGACGGGTCGGCTCACGTCGAGGGCTGGGCGCGCTTCGCGGGCGAGGTTGCGGTCGCCGCTACCGATCGCGATGACGACGCCGGCATCCCGGCGCGGGCGGCCGGGGCGGAGCTGACGGGGGCGTCCGTCCTGCTCCGCCCCGAGGAGGAGGACGTGCTCGTACGCATCGATGTCGCCGACCTGCCCGGCATCCGCTCACCCGAGGAGTGGGGCTACCCCACCTTCGGCGGGTTCGTGCTCTGCCCTGGCTGCTACCCACCCGGCGTCGCGGGCGCGCCAGCCGTGGTGTACGGGCTGGAGCTCGAGGCCGCCGGTGCCCGCTACGAGGTCCGCGCGACGCGGCTCCCCGACGAGCCGACCACCGAGGCGGCGTTCAGCCTGCACCGCTGCGACCCGTCCTGCGAGCGGATCGCCTCACTCCGCGGCGGGTACGGGACCACGGGCGACGAGGTCCTGATCGCGGTCCCCCGTGAGCTGCTCCCCGGAAGCGAGCTCACCGGAGCGGTGGTGTTCGCCGCGGGCGGGGCGCCGGACACCGGGGTGTTCACGCGGCTCGACGAGATCGCCCTCGGCGAGTTCGCGCTACCCGATCCGCACGTTGACCTCGCCTTGGCGGAAGCTGGGACCCGGGTCGGGGACGTCGACTTCAACGCCGAGGCCGACCTCCAGGAGGGCTGGTTCGTCGCGGACCTCAGCGCGGACCCGTCCGCCACCGACGTCTGGGTGCGTGCCTGCCTCGTCACCTGCGCCCCGCCCGTCCACCGCCCCATGCCGGCTGGGTAGGCGCTGTACCTCTCAGGTGTCAAGGATCGCCTACCGCGATGTGACCTCGATCCGTAAGGATCTCGTCAGGTTCGTGGTGTTGAATGTCGCCGTGGCGGGGAACCGGGTCCTGGTGGTCGACGATGAGCCCATCGTCCGTGAGGTGCTGGCCCGCTACCTCACCAAGGAGGGTTTCGCCGTCGAGGCCGTCGCGGACGGCGAGTCTGCGCTCGAGGCGGTGCAGCGCGAACGCCCCGACCTGATCCTGCTCGACCTGATGCTGCCGCAGATCGACGGGCTGGAGGTGTTCCGACGCCTGCGGACCCCGGACGCTCCCGCGGTGATCATGCTGACCGCGAAGGGTGCGGAGGTCGACCGCATCGTCGGCCTCGAGCTCGGCGCCGACGACTACGTGGTCAAGCCGTTCTCGCCTGCCGAGGTGGTGGCGCGGGTGCGAGCCGTGCTCCGGCGGGTCGGAACGGCCTCACCCAACGGCGATCCGGATCGGCTGGTGTTCGGTGACCTCGAGATCGATGGGACGCGCCGCGAGGTCCGGCGCGGCGGCGAGCCGCTGCGGCTGTCGCGCAAGGAGTTCGACCTGCTGCACCTGCTCGCATCCAACCCCGGGCGCGCCTTCACGCGCCTGCAGATCCTCGAGCACGTGTGGGACTTCGCCTGGGACGGCGACTCCTCCACGGTGACCGTCCACGTCCGACGCCTCCGGGAGAAGATCGAGCAAGACCCGTCCAACCCGTCCCACCTGGTCACGCTGTGGGGTGTCGGCTACCGGTTCGATCCGTGAGGTGGCGACCGCTGACGCTGGTCGTGGTCGTGACCGCGGTGGGCGCGGCGGGGACCATCGCCGTGGCCGCGGCGATGGGGATGCCGCCCCGCGACGTGGCACACATCGCGCTGTTCCTGGTCCCCGCCGCCGTCGTCACCGTTGCGTCCGCAGCCTTCGCCGGGCCGTTGCTCGCGCGGTCCCCCACACGGCACCGCTTGGTCGCGATCGGCCTGCTGGGCACCGTCGTCGCGCTGACCAACCTGGTCGTGCTGACGCGGTTCACGTTCGTCAACGACCACGATGCGAGCGTGGTCGGGGCGCTGCTCGCGTACGCGGCGGGCGCCGGCGTGGCTGCGGCCCTCGCCGTCGCGAGGACCTCGGCGGTCGCGATCGAGCGGCTGGGGGGCACGGCAGCGCGGCTCGGGGCGGGTGACCTCGATGCTCGCGTCGGCCCGCTCGACGCGGATGCCGAGCTGGCGACGCTGGCGCGCACGCTCGACGACATGGCGGGGCGGTTGCAGGCATCGCTGGCACGCGAGCGCGAGCTGGAGGCACGCCGGCGGGACCTGATCACGGCCGCATCGCACGACCTGCGCACGCCGTTGTCGAGCCTGCGGGCGATGGTCGACGCCATCGCCGACGGCGTGGTCGACGATCCGCCCAGCCTGCGGCGCTACATCACGCACATGCGTACCTCGGTGGAGTCGCTGGTCGCGCTCGTCGACGATCTCTTCGAACTCGCTCAGCTCGACGCCGGGGTCATCGAGCGCGAGACCGAGCGGGTCCTGCTCCGCGACGTCGTCCGCGACGCCGTCGCTGCGTGCGAGCCCCACGTGGCGGACAAGGCGATCAACCTCACCGAGCAGCTCAACGGGCACGACGAGCTGCTGTGCTCGCCCTACCTGGCGCGGGTGCTGCAGAACCTGCTCACCAACGCCATCCGCCACACGCCCACCGACGGCGCCGTGCGGGTGTACGCCGACACCAGCGACGTTGGCCTGCAGCTCGTGGTCGAGGACACCGGGGAGGGGATCGAGGAGGGCTCCCTCGGCCAGGTGTTCGAGCCGTTCTGGCGCGCCGACCCGGCACGCTCGTCCGACGGGGCTGGCTTGGGGCTGACACTCGCCAAGCGCATCGTCGAGAGCCTCGGCGGGCGCATCGACGCAGCGAGCGAGCCAGGCGTCGGCTCGCGGTTCGCTGTCGTCGTGCCCGCGATCGGGGAGGCGCGTCCGGTGACGTCCGGTGACCCTACGAGTTCTTAGGACTCCGTAAGGATCCGCGAAGCCATCGGTAAGGCCGGTGCTCCACGATGGTGTCGTACACAGGCGGGCGGGGAACGAGGCGCTCCGAAGCGGACGTCCCTGCGGCCGCCGTCACGACATCGACAGAGGGGATCGAGATGACCACGCAGGGACGAAGGACGCGTCGCCGCACGGCGGGGCGCCGCACGACGGTGGGGATGCTGACGCTGGCGGTGCTGGTGCTCGCCCCGGCAGGCGCTGCGCTCGCGGCGCCGCCGGAGCCCGGGAACGCCAGCTGCATGGGCTACGAGGCGTCGGCGGTGTCTCCGCCGGGGACCTCGGACGAGGCGCCCGGCGGCATGCCGAACGTCCTGTCCGACATCGACACGTTCTTCGTCGATCCGGACGGCGAGTTCCACAACCGCGGCAAGGTGATCCGCGTCTTCACCCAGCTCGGGGCGGACAGCCACGAGGCTTGTGACGAGGCGCTGATCGCGGCGTTCTTCGGGGGGTAGGGGGACGGCATGTGGGTGGCGCCGCACACCGCGTGCGGCGCCACCCACCGCCGGTCCACGAGGGGAGAACGACAAGGGGAGGCATGAGACATGCAAGGTCCGGTGCGCAGAGGGGTGTTCGGTCTGTTCGTCGTGGTCGTCGTGGTTCAGGGGGTCCACGTCGTCGAGCACGTGATCCAGCTCGTGCAGGTCTACCTGCTCGGTGTGCCGGAGGACGACGCGCTCGGCCTGCTCGGGGTGGCGTTCGAGTTCCAGGGCACCGAGGAGTGGCTGCACCTGGTGTTCAACGTCACCTTCCTGCTGGCGCTGTACGTGCTGCTGGGCTGGCTGCGGCATCTGCGTCCGCGCACCGTCCCGCGGTGGGCGTTCGTCGCGTTCGCGGTCGGGGCGGTCGGGCTCGAGAGCTGGCACGTCGTGGAGCACGCGGTCATCATCGGCAACGTGCTCCGCAACGGCGGCTGCCCGTGTCCCGGCATCGGCGACGTCGTGCTGGGCCTGACCGACACGGTCCTGCACTTCATCTACAACCTCGTCGCGTACGCGTTCACGCTGGTCCCGTTCTGGTACGTGGCCAGGCAGCGCACAGGGTGGCTGGTGGATCAGGCCACGGCGCGGGGCGAGGTCGTTCCCGGCTAGGCGCGCTCCTGGTCGCCCGAGGCCGCTGACCCGCCTCGCGTCACAACGTCAGCAGGTTGGCCTCGGTGGCATCCCGGACGGCGCTCGCCGGCACCGCACGGTCGAAGGTGACGAACCTGCCGTGACGCGAGGTCGCGAGCGCCAGCAGGTAGCAGTCGGTGACCTGGCGTGGTCCGTGGATCCGCGAGCGATCGAGCACCTGGTCGTCGAGCAGGCTCAGGTCGCAGGCCCAGAACTCGTGGTGCTCTGTGGCGCACGCGTGGGCGGCGCTCCATCGCGACCGACGGTGAGACGGGGCTGGGATACCGCGGGTGGCTGATCACGCGGACGAACCCGTTCTGCGTGCTGGCGCACGACGCCCAGCCTGCGGCGCTCTCCGTCTCGATGAACGCCCGCGCCGTCGCGTGATCGACGTGATCTGCGTCGAGCAACGCCAGCAGGACGCGCGGCCAGCGTCCACCGATGAGCGGGATCGAGCTTCTCGGCGAGCTGCCGGATCCGCAGCGTGAGGCCCTGGAGGTCGCGCTGCTGCGTCGGGAGGGGACCGGTCCACCAGCCGGAGGCGCGGACCGCCGGCTCGAGTTCCGCGCTCGCGTGCCGGGGCGGGGCGTGCGCGCCTTCGACCTCACGCGTCCGGCATCGGGGTAGGCGGTCCTGTACCTCAGAGGTCAAGAACGGCCTACCTGACGGTGCGGTCGAGCGGGGCGAGGGCCCTGAGCAGTAGGTCGGCGTAGGCCTCGCCCAGCGCCTGGCCTGACAGCCGACCGTCGGGGCGAAACCACATCGGCAGGTGGTGGACCGCCCCGAAGAAGAAGTCCACCACGAGGTCGGCGTCGACCTCGGAGGCGAACATCCCGGCGCGCTGTCCCTCGGCGACCATGTGGCGGAAGGTCTCGTGGTAGCGGCGGCGCTCCGAGCGCACGGCACGTTGCTGCGGGGGAGCCAGCAGGTGCATGCAGCGCGCGACGACGGTGAGATCGTCGAAGTTGTCCACGGTCGTCGCGATGACATCGACCGCCGCCTCCCGCAGCCGTGCGTCGATCGGGCCTTCGTCGTCGGCGAAGGCGCGGAGGCGCTCCAGCTGCATCGTCAGGATGCGGTGGTAGATCTCGTGGAGCAGGTCGTCCTTCGACGTGAAGTAGTGGTACATCGCGCCCTTGGTCACGCCCGCGGCGACCACGACCTCCTGGACCGTCGTGCGCTCGTAGCCCTGGTTGGCGAACAGGCGGGTCGCGGCGGCGACGAGACGATCCACGACCGACCCGGACGCCGGACCGGAGGGCACCGTCGGGCTCGGGTCGGTTCCGAGGCGGGGGGCCTGACGACCGCCGCGCGCCGCTGGACCCGACGCCATGCCACACCTCCCGTCTCGGCCGCTTGCCAGAGGCAGCACCCGGCCGCTACCGTACCGACCAGCCGGTATGGTAGCCGAGTCGCCGTCGGCAGATGCGCGACCGACGGCACCGGCCCCGAGCCCGGCGAGGCCGATGACCGACGACACCATGCGACGCCCGTCGCGGTGGCTGCGTGACCTCGAGG
>JAHWKY010000059.1 GCA_019347575.1 Actinomycetota bacterium
CCCCGAAGTAGGAATGATGCCGAGCGGCGCGACGAGAGCGCCGTGCCCTACGCCCCCGGCCTCGGCTCATCTGCCACGCACGCCGACACTCCAGCCTGTTCTACGGCGCCGGCACCGCCTTGCCGATGCCCTGCAGCTTGCGTCCCAGCGCCCGGTTCTCCGCGTGCCCCGTCCGCCAGGCGACGAACCGCGCGACGACCGGCCGGCCGAGCAGCGCCAGGTCGCCGATCAGGTCGAGCGCCTTGTGGGTGGCGAACTCGTGGGCCAGCCGGGGCGGGATGAGATCTGGGCCTACGGCTTTCGCAACCCCTACCGCTTCTCCTTCGACCTCGGGGGCGCGCGGGCCCTGTACGTCGGCGACGCCGGCCAGGACCTGTTCGAGGAGGTCGACGTCGTCGGCGTCGAGGCGCTCGCCGGGTCGCATCCGGACGGCGATCGTGCCCGCCCGTTCACCCTGGTGCTCCACGAGGACCACGTGGTCGGGACCCGAGCTCGCGTCCGACGCGGGCGGCCAGGTCGCGGTCCGGTGACCCCCCGTCGGCAGGTCGACCGTGACGGTCACCGATCCGGCCCCGACGCCCCGGGCGGCTGCCTCGGCCATCCTCGGGAGCACCTCGTCGGTGGACACGGTCTCGGCCATACGGGCCGAGAAGTCCGCCATGACCTCGTAGGGCGTGGCCCGGTGGCCGTAGACGAGGCGGTTGGCGATCCGGCGGGCTCGCTGCCGTGCGGGCTGGAACGCGGCTGCGACCACGGCGGTGGCCAGGAGCGACAGCCCGACGTTGGGGTCGTCCGCGCGCGAGCCGGTCAGGAGACCGACGCCCACGACGATCCCGATGTAGACGGCGGTGATGAAGCTGGCGAGCAGTCCGAAGAGGACCGTCCGGTTGAGGACCAGGTCGAAGTCGTAGAGCCGGAACCGCGCGATCGCGACGCCCGTGGCGACCGGGATCAGGGGGGCGGCCACGATCATCGCCCAGTTACCGCTGTCATCGTCGTTGGGACCCAGGACGATGTTCAGCACCATCGTCGTGACAGCCACCGCCCCGGCGAACACCACCCACCTGATCTGCTGTCGCTGCTCCGCGTCGGCTCGGCGTAGACGGACGAACAGAGAGCCCACGGACAGGATCGCCGTCGTGAACAGCAGCGCGGAGCCGATCGTCGCCAGCGGGTCGGGCAGGCCGGATGCGACCGATGCGTCGCCGGACTCGACGACCTGGATCCCGCGGATCGTCCAGGCACCGATCGCGAAGTCCAGGGCCTGGAGCACGATGCCGGCGGCCGCGGCGGCGGCGACCGGGCGCCAGCGACGGCTGGGCAGGTGCCCGTCCGGGAACAGCAGGAGGGCGAAGGTCAGGAACAGCCCGATGCTCACGATCCAGGCCCACCCTCCGATCCAGGAGGCGAGGATGGCGAGGGGCGCGGGGTCGGCCGGGTCGCTGAGGCCCCACTCGGCGTACTGATGCGCCAGGCCGGACAGCATGCCGGTCCCGATCGCCACGTAGATCCACCCGACGGGGTGCCGGGGCCGGTGATGGACGATCACGGCCCCGACCGCCGGGAAGGTCGTCGCCATGACGTACCCGAAGAGCGAGAAGTTCCGGATCAGCTCCCCGAACGACCGACCGGCCAGGATGTCCACCGACAGGGAGAGCCCGACCAGGGCGACCGCGATCCCCAGCAGGACCCGGGAGGTCCACCGCAGCGCGCGGTCGCTCATCCGACCGGCTCCAGGACCAGGAGCGGGACCCGCCCCACGACGGTCGTCCCGGCCGCTGGACGTGAACCGATCGTCACGGCCCCGTCGAGGGACGCCAGTCGGTCCTCTAGGTTCTGCAGCCCGCGCCCCCGCTGTTGGGTCGCCGGCTCGAACCCCACGCCGTCGTCGCGGACCTCGAAGGTGAGCGTGTCCGTGTCGGCGGACAGCTCCACCGTGACCTGTGAGGCGGACGCGTACTTCGCGGCGTTCTGTAGGGCTTCGAGGACGCAGAAGTACACGGCCGTCTCGATCTCCTGGGTGTAGCGGTCGATACCGCGGTCGACGACGCGGACGTCCAGCGGTGAGCGCTCGGCGGCGCTGCGGATCGCCGCGACCAGCCCTCGGTCGGCGAGGACCGCGGGGTAGATGCCTCTGGCCAGGTTGCGGAGGGTCTCCAACGCCTCGTCGACCTCCTCCCGCAGTTCGTCGAGCATCGGTCTCGCACGTTCGGGGTCGCGTTCGGCGACGGTGCGGGCGAGGCGGAGCTTCACCGCCAACGCGACCAGGTGCTGCTGGGCGCCGTCGTGGATGTCGCGTTCCATCCGACGCCGCTCGGCGTCCTGGGTGCTGACGATCCGCTGTCGTGAGTCGCGCAGCTCCTCGGCCCGCCGCGACAGGACGCGCAGACGTTCGCGCAGCTGTTCAGTCAGATGGATGTTGCGCAGGACCAGGCCGGCCTGGGACGCGAGGTCGTGCAGCAGTCGTCCGCCCTCCGGGGTCAGCTGTTCGTCGCGCTGTGCGGTGACGGTCAAGGCCCCGAGCAGCCCACCCTGCAGGCTGACGGCCACCGCGAGGTCGGCGCCGGGGATCGTGGGCAGCTCGTCGCCCGTCATGGCGACACGTCCCGGCGGACCGTCAGCACCGTCATCCGAGCGTGGCCACGCCGCGGCCCGCACGAGCTGACCACCGACGACGACCCACACCTCTGAACGTGCGGCGCTCGTGCCCTCCGCGACCATCCGCGCCATGCGAGGCAACACGTCGTCACCTGCGTACGTCTCGGCGACCCGTCCCGAGAACCTCGCCAGGACCTCGTAGGGCGTCTCCCGGTGTCCGTACACCAGCCGGTTCGCCAGCGCGCCGAGGCGGTCGCGTAGCGGCTGGAACCCGACCGCCACGATGCCCGTCGCGAGCACCGACAGCCACAGGTCGCTGCGGCCCTGGGTGACGAACTCGCTCCCCAGGACCACGATGCTCACGTACGCGACACCGATGAACCCGGCCAGCCCGCCGTAGACGAAACCACGGTTGATGACCCGGTCGATGTCCCACAGCCGGAACCGGATCAGGATGACGAACAGGATCACCGGGATCGCCCCGAACAGCGCCGGGAACGCGTTCATGATGAACGTCTGGAGCCCACCGACCCCGGTGCCGGGGACGGACAGAGCCACGGCCAGGACACCGAACGTGACGGCGCCGGCGAGAGCCGCGACGAGCGTGGTCGCCAGCAGCCGCGACTGGCGGCGGTCGACGTCGTTGTCAGCGTGACGGAACTTGCCCACCTGGGACGCCAGACCGAAAACGGGGATGAGCAACCCGAAGACCGCGATGTACTCGACCGGATCCCTACCGTGCGTGTTCATGATCCAGGACGCCGCGATCACGAAGGCGAAGGTCAGGTACGCCACCCGTGCGGCGCGTCTCGGCAGGGATAGCCGGTGCCAGTCCGGCTTCAGCCGTCCGTCCGGGAACAGCACGATCGCCGCGAGGTACGTCATCCCGGCGACCCCGTGGAACCCGAACCCGTGGATCGGATCGATCCACGGGATGACATCCCGAGCGAAGTGCGCCTCGTTGTTGAAGACCGCCCCGGTGCCGACCATCCCCAGTGCGAGCAGCCGGGCCACGGTGTCCCGCGGTCGCAGGACCATGAGGAAGATGCCCAGAGCCACGTTCATGATGCTGAACGCGTACTGCATCCCGATCACGGGTCCACTCAGCGACTCGCCTCCGCCGATGGCGCTGCCGAGTTCGGCCGTCGTCGTGCGTTGGATCGCCTCACCTACGACCGGCCACGTCCCCGGTCCGCGGCCCTCCGTCCGGACCTCGGCGATGTCGGTGCCTCCGCCCCAGCGGACGAACGCCTCCTCGACCGCGGGGACGTTCCGGGCAAGAAGAGGCAGGATCCCCGCGATCAGCCAGATGACCGCCATGGCGGCGAACCCGGCGAACAACGCGTAGAACACGCGGTCCGCCCGCCCGCGGACGCGTGGGTTCTCGGAACGGCCCAGCATCATCGCAGCGAGGAGTACGGCAGCCAGTACTCCGACGGGATCGACGCTCCGGTTCACGACCAGGGCACCGATGAACACCAGGCCGGCCCACAGCGCCGGTCCCGACCGGATCCGCCCGGTCCGGTGGAGCCAGAGGGCGAGCACACCGACGATGAGCAGCAGAGGCAGGTACGCCACCATCAGGCGCCCGCGGTGACCCGCTGTGTCAGTGCCGACAGGCGGTAGGCCATCACCGGGGTCTGCCGCCCCTTCACCAGCTGCGGTTCGAGGGGTTCGGCGTCGACCGGTTCGGACAGGGCCCGGTAGGTCGGCTCGCTGAGGACGGTCTGCCCCGGCTCGGCCCACTGCTGGAGGCGTTGGGTGAGGTTGACGGTGTCGCCGACGACGGAGTACTCGATCCGTTCCTCCGAGCCGAGGAGGGCGGCAGCGACCTGGCCGGTCGACAGCCCGATCCCGAGCTCGAACGCTTCGAGCTCCTCGGCAGCCCAGCGTTCGTTCACGCGCTCCTGCGCCTCGTGCATGACCCGGGCGGCCCGCAACGCGAGATCCGCGTGGTCCTCCTGGGCGACCGGCGCCCCGAAGACGGCCATCACGGCGTCCCCGACGAACTGCATGACGGTGCCGTCGTTGCCGAGGATCGCGTGGTTCATCTCCGCGCGGTGCTCGTTGAGCTGACGGGCCAGCAGGCTGGGATCGGTGCGTTCGGCGATGGACGAGTACCCCCGGATGTCACCCATCAGCACGGTGACCTCGAGCCGCTCGGTCTCGCCGATCCGCCGCCCCTCGAGCCGGAGCTTGTCGGCGATGCCGCCCGGCAGGAGCCGGCTCAGCGACTCGCCCTGCTCCTCACGGTCGACGATCGCCTGCTGGAGGCTCTTGAGGCGGTCGAGGCTGGCGGCGTTGCCCGCGGACAGGCCCTCCGCCAGCTTCACGAACAGCCGCTCGATGTCGTCGGCGATCGCGGTCGGGGTCGTGTCCCGCACGACGGCGATGGCCTTGATCGGCTTGCCCTCGGCCACCATCTGGAGCAGCGCTTCCTCGCTGGCGGTGAGCTCGTTCTCGCTGCGCACCGGGTTGACCAGCGCCTCCACGATCTTCGGGTCGAGCACGGATCCCCCCGTCGCGACCTCACGGATCGCCCGCGCCAGCTGGTCGCCCTCCGCCAGGCGGTCCTTCAGGAGGTAGGCGTACCCGGCCGCTCCCTCGGACAGCAGCGAGATCGCGTACTCCGGGTCGTCGTACTGGGACAGCACCACGACCCCGGTCCCCGGGTGGCGCTTGCGCAGCTCCTTCGCGGCGTCGATGCCCTCGCGCTGGAACGTGGGGGGCATGCGGATGTCGGTGACGAGGACCTGGGGCTCGGCGTTGCCGGCCCCTTCGATCAGCTCGTCGTAGTCCGCGGCGACGCCGACCACCTCCAGGTCGTCCTCCAGCGAGAGCAGCGCGCGTACGCCCTCGCGGACGATCAGGTTGTCGTCGGCCAGGAACACGGAGATGCGTTGGTCGGGGATGCGTTGGTCGGGCATGCGGACATGCTGGGGGACCGGGCGCCTCCGGTCGAGGGGGTGATCACCCGATCTCGTGGTGGTGCCAGCCCCAACACGGGACACCGGTTCGCACCCTCGACGGTCGGAGGTGACTGCGCGAGGCTGCGTGCAGCCGTCCACCGGGAGCAGTGCCATGCGTGTCGAGTCCTCCGCCACGACCATCTCGTGGATCCCGTCCGAGTCCATGACCGGACCGTTCAAGCTTGGCATGGACCTGCGACTCAGCCACTACGACGCCCCGCCCCCCGAGATGATCGAGGGTCGCGTCCACCTGGAACGGCTGCGCGATGAGGACGCCTACCGGTACGCGAACCGCCTCGAGGGCTGGATCGAGGTGGAGGACGGCCGGATCGTGGACCACGGGCGGTCGGGCGGGATACTCATGGGCGCCACCACCGTGAACCTGGGCGGCAAGGGCATGACCTTCGCCGCGGTCGCGTTCCCCGACATCCGCCCGGAGCCGGAGGTCGGTGACGGGTGGGTGCGGTTCCAGCAGACCGTCGGGGGTCGCACCGGCGCCCCCATGCCCCGTCCGGTCACGCGTCCACCCTTCGTGCAGTGGGTCGCTCCGACGACCTGGACGACGCTGAGCCTCACCCTCCACGCGGACGGACGGACGGAGCGCGCACTGGTGGGGGCGAGCCCGTTCCCGCGTCACTGGCTCTACGACGACGAGGGCAAGCTCGAGGCCAAGAGCGGCCTGATGGACTTCAAGACGTGGGTGAACGAGCACTTCGGCGACAACAGTCCGTGGGGCGCCGGGGACTCCCCGGCCGTCGTCAGCGAGGTCGAGAGCCAGCTGGAGCGTGAGCTGTCCAGCGTGATCATGGGCGGGGGGAAGCCGAAGAAGCGCAAGGTCAAGGAGGGCGAAGCGCTGGTCGAGCAGGGAGCGTGGGGGGCCGACCTCTTCCTCCTGCTGGACGGGCAGCTCGCGGTGGAGGTCGACGGTGAGGTCGTCGCCGAGGTGGGGCCGGGGGCGATCCTCGGGGAGCGCGCGATCATCGAGGGTGGCAAGCGGACCTCGACGCTGCGCGCGGTGACCCCGGCCAAGGTCGCGGTCGCGTCCGCCGACGAGGTCGACCACGACGCGCTCGTCGCGCTCGCGGAGGGTCACCGGCGCGAGGAAGCCGGCTGAGCATCGGGTCCCCCGGTCACGTCGGTCTCCTGGCGCCCTCCGAGACGCTGACCCGTTGTAGGGTCGCGGTGGTCCCCGACTGAGGCGAGCGAGAGGCGGCGGTGCGACTCCACATCTGTGGCGCCCGGGGCTCCACGCCGGCTCCGGGACCCGACTTCGTGCGGTACGGGGGTCACACCTCGTGCGTCGCCGTCGCCCACGACGACGCGACGTCCCCGACCCTGCTCGTCGACGCCGGGACCGGCCTGCGTCGCGTCTGGCAACTGCTCGACGGTCGCCCGTTCGACGGCAGCATCCTCCTGGGCCACCTGCACTGGGACCACACGCACGGACTGCCGTTCTTCCGGTCGGGTGACGACCCGGCAGCGCGGGTGGACCTCTACCTGCCCGACCAGGGAGTGGAAGCGGTCGAGCTGCTGGGCCGTCAGATGTCGCCGCCCAGCTTCCCGATCCGCCCCGACCAGCTACGTGGGGACTGGCGTTTCCACACGCTGCCGGAGGGCGAGCACGAGATCGAGGGCTTCCGGGTGCTCGCACGCGAGATCCCGCACAAGGGCGGCCGGACCTTCGGCTACCGGATCAGCGACGGTCGCACCTCGTTCGCCTACCTGTCGGACCACCACCCGTACCAGCTGGGCCCGGGGCCCGACGGCTGGGGCCCCTACCACGACGTCGCCCTCGAGCTGGTCGGGGGGGCGGACCTGCTGCTGCACGACGCCCAGTACACCGACGAGGAGTTCGCCCAACGGGCCCACTTCGGCCACTCGACGATCGCGTACGCCGTCGGGCTCGCGGCCGCCGGGGAGGTCGGCCAGCTGGTCCTGTTCCACCACGACCCGCCCCGCACCGACGACGAGCTCGACCGTCTGGTCGCCGACCTGGCGGACGCTGCGGTCCCCGTGACCGCCGCGGCCGAGGGCGACGTCCTGGACCTGGCCCCGGCCGCCAGAACCCGTGGCTGACCGCTACGACGCCGTCGTCGTCGGGTCGGGTCCCAACGGGCTGGCCGCGGCCGTGCGTCTGGCCCAGGCCGACCGGTCCGTGCTCGTGGTCGAGGCCGCGGACCGCATCGGCGGGGGCAGCCGCTCGGAGGAGCTCACCCTCCCCGGGTACGTCCACGACGTGTGCTCGGCGATCCACCCGCTCGCGGCGTCGTCGCCGTACCTGCGGACCCTCCCGCTGGAGGACCACGGCCTGCGGTGGGTGCACCCGGAGGTCCCGCTCGCCCACCCGCTCGACGACGGTCCGGCGGTGCTGGTCCACCGGGACGTGCGTGCCACCACCGACGAGCTCGACGAGGGGGATGCCGACGGGTGGAGGCGCACGTTCGGGCCGCTCGTGCGCGGGTTCGACGACCTGATGGACGATCTGATGCGCCCGGTGATCCACCGGCCACGGCACCCGATCCTGCTCGCGCGGTTCGGGCTGCAGGCGATGCTGCCCGCCACCGTGCTCGCGCGCAGTCGCTTCGACGGGCCCCGCGCCCGCGCCGTGTTCGCGGGGTCGGCGGCCCACTCGTTCCTCGACCTGTCCCGACCGGTGACGGCCGCCTACGGGGTCATGATCACGCTCGGGGCGCACACGGTCGGGTGGCCCGCGGCGGAGGGGGGCTCCCAGTCGATCGCGGATGCGCTGGCCTCCTACCTCGGGTCCCTCGGTGGCGAGATCCGCACCGGGACGCTGGTGACCTCGCTCGGCGAGCTGCCTCCGTCGGACCTGGTGATGTTCGACACCGACCCGCAGCAGGTCGTCCGGATCGCGGGTGATCGGCTGTCCGGCCGCGTCCGTCGCCAGCTGGAGGCGTTCCCACGGGGTCCGGGCGTGTTCAAGGTCGACTACGCCCTGTCGGAGCCGGTGCCGTGGAGGGCCGAGGGTGCGGCGCGCGCCGGGACCCTGCACCTGGGCGGCACGCTCGAGGAGATCGCCGCGTCGGAGGCGGCCGTCGGGCGGAGCGAACACCCGCAGCGGCCGTACATGCTCGTCGCGCAACCGACGGTCTTCGACCCCACCCGCGCCCCCGAGGGACGCCACACCCTCTGGACCTACTGCCACGTGCCCAACGGATCGACCTTCGACATGACCGACCGCATGGAGGCCCAGCTCGAACGGTTCGCGCCCGGCTTCCGCGACGTCGTCCTCGAACGCCACGTCATGACCGCGACGGACTACGAGGCGCACAACCCCAACATGGTCGGCGGTGACATCTCCGGCGGCGCCAACAGCCTGTTCCGCTACGTGTTCCGTCCGCGGGTCACCGTGGACCCCTACCGGGTCGGCGAGCGCCTGTACCTGTGCTCGTCGTCGACGCCGCCCGGCGGCGGCGTGCACGGCATGTGCGGTCTCCGCGCCGCCGAGTCGGCCCTGCGCCACTCGCGATCGTGAACACATCCCGTCGCATCCGACGGAGCAGCTTCACGATCCCTCGACCTGGGTGACACGCAGGACGGGTCCCACCTGGCAGATCGTCATCACATCGCCCGCGATCGCGCCACGGACGGTGACGGTGTCGCCCTCCTCGGCGACGACCTCGCCGTCGGGCCCGAGCAGGCGGACCGGCTCGAACGCGACCCGGTAGCCGTCCGGCCAGCGGGGTTCGACGCGTCCCTCGGTCTCGGTCTCCAGCCACGCACAGCCGCCCTCGAGCTGCGCGTCCCCGCCGAGGGACCCGGTGAACGCAGCCTCCGAGGACGATGTCGGGGAGCCGTCCTGGGCGGGGGAGGTGTCCCGGGCGGTGGGCTCGCTCGTCCCGCCGCAGGCGGCGAGCAACACCGCGACGGCGACGATCAGCACGGCCCTCGTCACTTGAGCAACCTCGACATGCGGCGGTCCTTCAGGATGTTGCCGTCGGTCTGGCAGTCCGGGCAGTACGTCAGCTCGTAGGACTCGTAGGAAACACGCTGCAGCTGCGTCCCGCACACCGGGCACGGTTCGCCGTGCCGGTGGTGCACGACCCAGCGGTCACCCAGCTTCGTGGGGAGCCCACCGGTGCGTTCCCGTTCGGCGTCGAGGCCCTCCGCGAGGACGTCGTGGACGGCGTCCAGCAGTCGGGCCCGCTCGTCCCCGTCGAGGTTCCCCAGGGACGCGAACGGTGACAGACGTGCCCGGTTGAGGATGTCGTCGGTGTACCCCCGGCCGATCCCGGCGACCGTCCGCTGATCCCGCAGTGTCGTGTGCAACCGGCGGGTGTCGTCGGAGGTCGCGACGAACCGTCGGAACTCCTCGCTGTCCGGTTCCGGACCGAGCTTCGCGAGCGGCCCGTCGTCCCCGTCCGCCAACACCCACCATCCGGCCTTGCGTTCCGTGCCGTACTCCACGATCAGGACGGACGGGGCGTCCTCGAACCGGAAGCGCACCACCCCCGTCCGGGGTCGCGTGGTCTTGGGCGGGTCCTCCACGGTGACGCGTCCGCCCTGGGACAGATGGACGAGGATGCGGGGTCCCCCGAGGTCGAGGACGAGGAACTTCCCGCGGCGTCCGACCCCGGTCACCTCCGATCCGACCACGTCGTCCGGGGCCGGTTGCACGGTCTTGAGCGCCGAGAACTGCAGCACGTCGGCGGCCACCAGACGGTAGCCGGCCAAGACGGCGTCCAGCCGCTCGGCGACCCCCTGCATCTCGGGAAGTTCGGGCATCGACGACCACGCTACCGTGGGCCGCCATGAAGCCGATCCAGACCTTCACCGTCGTCCCTGCCCTGCCTCCGGAGCTCGAGCCCCTGCGCGAGGTCGCGGACAACCTGCACTGGTCCTGGGACCACGCGTCCGTCGCGCTGTTCCGCCGTCTCGGCGGATCGCTGTGGGAGCGGACCGGCCGCAACCCCGTGGCGCTCCTGTCGGCCGTGGGCCAGGAGCGGCTCGAGGAGCTGGCCGAGGACCAGGGCTTCCTCGACGACCTCGACCGGGTCCACACGGGCCTGCGGGAGTACCTCGACACCCGCGAGACCTGGTTCGCGCACAGGTACGGCGACGACGCCGGCGACGAGATCGCCTACTTCTCCGCCGAGTTCGGCGTCACCGACTGCCTGTCGATCTTCGCCGGGGGGCTGGGGATGCTGGCCGGCGACCACCTGAAGTCCGCGAGTGACCTCGGGCTCCCGCTCGTCGGGGTGGGTCTGCTGTACCAGCAGGGCTACTTCGAGCAGCGGCTCAACGACGCGGGGTGGCAGCAGGAGATCCCCGCGAGCAACGACTTCCACGGTCTGCCGCTGACCCTCGAGCGCGCCGACGACGGCGAGCCCGTGACCGTCGAGCTGGGGTTCCCAGAAGGGCCGCTCGTCGCACAGGTCTGGCGGGCGCAGGTCGGCCGCGTGCCGCTGTACCTCCTCGACGCGAACGTCCCCGAGAACACGCCCGAACAGCGGCGCGTCACCCACCACCTGTACGGCGGGGACTCCGAGATGCGGATCCGGCAGGAGATCCTGCTGGGCATCGGGGGGTTCCGCGCCCTCGATGCGCTCGGTCACGAGCCGACCGTCTACCACATGAACGAGGGGCACTCGGCCTTCCTCGGCCTCGAGCTGATCCGTCGCCTGATGGACCGGCACAAGGTCAGCTTCGACGAAGCGGCCGAAGCGGCCTCGGCCAAGCTCGTCTTCACGACCCACACGCCGGTCGAGGCAGGCCACGACTACTTCGCGCCGGACCTGCTGGCCCGCTACTTCGAGGTGTACGCCAAGAGCATCGGACTGGATCTGGCCCGGTTCATCGCACTGGGGCGCCAGGACCCGGGCGACGAGGGCGAGCTGTTCTGCATGACCGTCCTCGCGATGAAGCTGGCCGCCCGCGTCAACGGCGTGAGCCGTCTCCACGGCGAGGTCACACGCCAGATGTGGCAGGGGCTGTGGCCCGATCTGCCCCGCCACGAGGTCCCCACGGGTCACGTCACGAACGGCGTGCACCTGGCCTCGTGGATCTCGCGGGAGATGAGTGAGCTGTACGACCGTCACCTGGACGGTCGCTGGCGTCACGAGCCCGGTGACGACGAGTTGTGGAGCCGTCTCCAGGACGTCGACGGTGCCGAGCTGTGGCATCTGCACCAGCAGCGTCGCCACAAGCTGATCGACGTCGTCCGTCGCCGCGTCCGCGCCCAGCTCGAACGCCGCGGCGCCGCGCCGAGCGAGCTCGAGGCGGCCGACGCGATCCTGGACCCCGGTGCGTTGACGATCGGTTTCGCGCGCCGCTTCGCGACGTACAAGCGCGCGACGTTGTTCGCGCGCGACCCCGACCGGCTCGCCCGGATCCTGAACGACCCCCAGCGCCCCGTGCAGATCATCGTCGCGGGGAAGGCCCACCCCCTCGACGACGCCGGCAAGGACCTGATCCGGCAGATCCACGAGCTGTCGCGCGACGAACGCTTCCACGGCCGCATCCTCTTCGTCGAGGACTACGAGATGTCCCTC
>JAHWKY010000060.1 GCA_019347575.1 Actinomycetota bacterium
CCACCGAGACAGAACCCGTGCACCGCGGCGATCACCGGCACCGGGCAGTCGTACACGGCCGCGAACGCCACGTAGCAGCCGCGGTTGACCCCGACGAGCTCCTGCCCGGTGTCGTCGGCCGCCAGCGCCTTGACGTCGACGCCGGCGTTGAACCCCCGTCCCTCGGCCCGGAGGATCACCGCGCGGGTCTCCGGTTCCCGTCCCGCCTCGGTCACCGCCTGCGCGAGCTCGAACCACCCGGCGGCGGTCAACGCGTTCACCGGCGGAACGTCCACGACGACCTCGACGATCCCGTCGAGCCGGTCGCCTGCCAGCCGTTCCGTGCGTGTCGGCACGGGCACTCCCTGACGCTCCCTCAGATACCTCCGTGACCGTAGACCAGCGCGGTCCGTCGCTGCCAGCCGGCCGGGTTCCTGATGGGTCGTCAGATACGGCTACGGTGGAGCCCATGGGCGGAGGAGGACCGATCGGGATCGACCTGCACCAGCGGGTCACGCTGGTGACGGGCGGGACCCGAGGCATCGGGGCCGGGATCGCCAGCGCGTTCCTCGGGGCCGGTGCCGACGTGATCGTGTGCGCCCGGAACCAACCCCACGAGCTCCCAGCAGCGGGGGAGCGGCAGGCGCGCTTCGTGCAGGCCGACGTCCGGGACCCCGAGGATGTGGCCGACCTCGTGGAGACGGTCGTCGGGGACCACGGCCGGCTCGACGTCCTCGTGAACAACGCCGGGGGTTCGCCGGAGGTCGCGGCTGCGGACGCGTCCCCGCGGTTCTCCCGGGCCATCATCGACCTCAACCTGACGGCCGCCCTCCTCTGCGCCACAGCCGCGAACCGGGTGATGGCCGAGCAGGAGGACGGCGGGACCATCGTGAACGTCGCCAGCGTCAGCGGGCTGCGGCCGTCGCCAGGTACAGCCGCGTACGGTGCGGCGAAGGCCGGGCTGATCCAGCTCACCAGGAGCCTCGCCGTCGAGTGGGCCCCCAGGGTCCGGGTGAACGCGGTCACGCCTGGGCTCGTCCGCACCGACGCGGCGCTCGACCACTACGGCGGGGAGCAGGGTCTGACCGCCGTGGCGGAGACCGTCCCGCTCGGTCGCCTGGGGACACCCTGCGACGTCGGCCACGCGTGCCTGTTCCTCGCGTCCGATCTCGCCGCGTACGTCACCGGCGCGAACCTCGTCCTCGACGGCGGGGGGGAGCGACCCGCGTTCCTCGATGCGGCCGAGCGGTCCGCGCCGTGACCGCCGCCACCGTCCGGGAGCTCGTCCTCGAGCGTGCCGACGACGACAGCCCCGGCCTCGTCGCCGGCGCGCGATCGTGGAGCTGGCAGGAGCACACGGGCGAGGCGGCTCGACGGGCCCGTTGGCTCTCGGCCCAGGACCTGGCGCCGTCCGGCCACGTCGGCGTCCTGCTCGACAACGTGCCGGAGTTCTCGTTCCTGCTCGCCGGAGCGGCGCTCGCCGGCGTCCCGCTGGTCGGGCTGAACCCCACCCGGGGCGACGTCAGCCGGGACGTGGTGCGGACCGACTGCCGCTTGGTCCTGACAGACGGCGCGCACGCGACCCGCCTGGCCGGACCGGATCTGCCACCGGTCGTCGACGTCGGCTCGGACGCCTACCACGAGGCGTTGGCCGCCCTGTCGGCGGAACCACCGCGCTCCGACGTCAGCCCGGACGATCGCTTCGTCCTCGTCCTGACGTCCGGGACCACGGGCGATCCCAAAGCGGTCACGTGCTCGCACGGGAAGATCGCCCGCCAGGGATCGACGGTCGTGCAGATGGCGGGACTGGACCGCGACGACGTCGTCTACTGCGCGATGCCGATGTTCCACTCGAACGGCATCATCGCCGGCTGGACCCCGGCGCTGGCGAGCGGGGCCACGCTCGCTCTCCGCGACCGGTTCTCGGCCACGGGGTTCCTGGACGATGTCCGTCGTTTCGGCGCGACGTACGCGAACTACGTTGGGACCCCGTTGTCCTACGTGCTGGCCCAACCGCCCCGCGACGATGATGCCGACAACCCGTTGCAGGTCGTCTTCGGCAACGAGGCCGCGCCCGCCGACGTGGAACGCTTCGCCTCACGGTTCGGGTGCCGCGTGATCGAGGCCTACGGCTCGACGGAGGGCGGTATCAGCCTGGTCCGCACCGACGGGACCCCGCCAGGTGCCATGGGTGTGCCGATCGGTGAGGTCGAGGTGGTCGACCCCGGGACCAGGGAGCGCTGCCCCCCCGCTCGGTTCGACGACGCGGGACGCCTGGTGAACCCCGAGGAGGCGATCGGGGAGATGGTGAACACGACCGGCCGGGGCTCGTTCGAGGGGTACTGGGCCGACCGGGACGCCGAGCGCGAACGTCTGCGTGATGGCTGGTTCTGGTCGGGAGACCTCGCGTTCCGCGATGCGGACGGCTTCTTCTACTTCGCGGGCCGGTCGGGTGCGTGGCTGCGGGTCGGCGGAGAGAACCTCCCGGCCGCACCGATCGAACGCGTGCTGATCCGGCACGACACCGTGATCGAAGCGGCTGTGTACGGCGTCCCCGACACGGCCGCCGGTGATCGCGTCATGGCTGCCCTGTCGGTCGTCGACCCGCGGACCTTCGACGCCGATGGCTTCGTCCGATGGTTGAGCGAGCAGGACGACCTGGGCATCCGGTGGGTACCGACCTACCTGCGGATCGCACGGGAGCTGCCCCGCACCGGGACGAACAAGCTCGACCGCGCGACCCTCGAGCGCGAGGCGTGGCTCGGCGAAGGGGTGCTCGTCCGGGAGGGCGACCGCTTCCGGTCCATGGGCGACGCGGACGTCGACCGGCTGCACGCGGCACTCCGCGACAACGGCCGCGGCCACCTCGTGCCGGGGGTGAGGCACTGATGCGGATCGGGATCACGGTGATGGTCACCGACACGCTGACCGCGTCGATCGGGCCGGGGGAGCTCGCCCGTGAGGTCGAGGCGCACGGTTTCGACGGCCTGTACGTCCCCGAGCACACGCACATCCCGACGTCGCGTGCGACGCCGGCGCCGATGGGCGAGCCCCTGCCCGAGCACTACCGGCACCTGCTGGACCCGTTCGTGACCCTCACCGCGGCGGCGGAGGCCACCGACCGGATCCGCATCGGCACAGGGATCTGCCTGGTCGCCGAACGGGACCCGATCGTGACCGCCAAGGAAGTCGCGAGCCTGGACGTGCTGTCGGGCGGCCGGTTCGTCTTCGGGATCGGGTTCGGCTGGAACGTCGAGGAGATGGCGGACCACGGCGTGCCGTTCGGCGACCGGCGGGAGGTCACCCGCGAGCGGGTCCTCGCGATGCGGTCGCTGTGGCAGGACGACGAGGCGGCGTTCGAGGGCGAGCACGTTCGCGTGTCGCCCTCGTGGGCGTGGCCCAAGCCGGTGCGGTCGCCGCTGCCGGTGTGGCTCGGCGCCGGCCTCAGCGAGCGCAACCTCGCCCACCTGGTCGAGTACGCCGACGGGTGGATCCCGATCGGCGGCTCCGGACTGTCCCGTGGCATCCCGCGCCTGCGCGCGGCGCTCGAGGACGCCGGCCGAGACCCCGACGCGTTCGAGATCGTCCCGTTCGGCTCCACCCCGGAGGTCGGCAAGCTGGAGCACTTCCGCTCGATCGGCTGCACCGGGGTCGTGCTCGGTGCCCCGACCGGAGACCGGGACGCCCTGCTCGCCTTCCTCGAGCGTGCCGGGGCGGTCATCGAGGAGGCCGACCTGTGAGCGCGGAGCGCCGACGGTTCTCGACGGGTGGCTCCGTGGGCCGGTTCGCGCGCCGCATGGCGACGAGCCGCTGGTTCCGCCGCATCGGTCCCTGGATCGTCCCGCCCCTGGACCGCCTCGTGTCGAGGCTCACCGGGGGGCGCGTGCTCCTGGGGTCGGCGCTGCTGCCGATGCTGGTCCTGCACACCACCGGCCGACGCAGCGGGGAGCCGCGCACCACCCCGCTGGCATGCTTGCCGACCGACGAGGGGTTCTACGTCGTCGGTTCGAACTTCGGGCGGGAGTCCCATCCCGCGTGGAGCTACAACCTGATCGCGCACCCCCAGGCGGAGGTCGAGTTCCGCGGGGAGCGCATCCCCGTGCGCGCCCACCTGCTCGACGACGAGGAGCGCCGGGAGGTCTGGTCGCGCCTCACGGACCTGTGGCCGGCGTACGACGACTACGTGGGGGCTGCCGGGGGCCGAGAGGTGCGCGTGTTCCGGCTGCAACCGGTCGACCCGACCGGCGGTGCGGACCACCGCCTAGACTCGACCTGACGACCCGTCAGATCCGGGGAGGCCCCGTGACGACACCCGTGCTGGAGGCCGCGACGATCCCGGCGATGGTCCGGGCGGCCGGCCGTGCGTTCGGTGACCGGGAGGCCGTCGTCGACGGGGACCTGCGACTCACCTTCGGCGAGCTGGCCGCACGGGTGGACGATGCGGCCGCGGCCGCGATCGCGGCGGGCGTGCAGCCCGGCGACCGCGTCGGCATCTGGGCGCCGAACCACCACTCGTGGATCCCCGCGGCCCTGGGCGCGCTGGCCGCCGGCGGCGTGCTCGTACCGCTGAACACCCGCTACAAGGGCCGCGAGGCCGCACACATCCTCGACCGGGCCGGGGCCCGCGTGCTGTTCACGGCGACCGGCTTCCTCGACACCGACTACGTGGAGCTGCTCGCGGCGGCCGGCGTCTCGCTCCCCGAGCTCGACCTGATCGTCGTCCTGCAGGGCGAGGCTCCGGCGACGGTGGGGATCGGGGACGCGCAGGTCCCGGTCCGCACGTTCCAGGACCACCTCGCCGGCGCGGAGAGCATCGCCCGTGAGCTCCGCGACGAGCGCGCCGAGGCGGTCACCCCCGACGACATCAGCGACATCATGTTCACGTCCGGCACGACCGGACGTCCCAAGGGGGTGCAGGTCACCCACGCGCAGACGCTCGAGGTCTTCGAGGTGTGGTCGCGCCTCGTGGGCTTGCGCGAGGGGGACCGCTACCTCATCGTCAACCCGTTCTTCCACACGTTCGGGTACAAGGCGGGGATCCTCGCCGCCCTCATGCGGGGCACGACGATCGTCCCGCAGGCGGTGTTCGACGCGGATGCGGTCATGCGACTCGTCGAGCGTCAACGCATCACGATGCTCCCCGGCCCGCCCGCGCTCTACCAGTCGATCCTGAACCACGGGGACCTCGGCAGCCACGACATCTCGTCCCTGCGTCTCGCGGTGACCGGCGCGGCGTCGATCCCGGTGAGCCTGATCGAGCGGATGCACGAGGACCTCGGGTTCGACACCGTGCTCACCGCCTACGGGCTGACCGAGGCGACCGGGGTCGTGACCATGTGCCGGGAGGGTGACGACCCCAAGACGATCGCGACCACATCCGGCCGTGCGATCCCTCGGGTCGAGGTGCGCACGGTCGACGATGCCGGCCAGGACGTGCAGGTCGGGGAGCCCGGCGAGGTGTGGGTGCGCGGCTACAACGTGATGCAGGGCTACCTCGACGACCCCGACGAGACCGCGCGGACGATCACCGACGACGGGTGGCTGAAGACCGGGGACATCGGCGTGCTGGACGACCGGGGCTACCTCGACATCACCGACCGCAAGAAGGACATGTTCATCGTCGGCGGCTTCAACGCGTACCCGGCGGAGATCGAGAACGACCTGGTCGAGCACGACGACGTCGCGCAGGCGGCCGTGGTGGGCATGCCCGACGAGCGGCTCGGCGAGGTCGGCTGCGCGTTCGTGATCCCGCGGGCCGGCACCTCCCCGGACCCCGACGACCTGATCGCGTGGAGCCGGGAGCGGATGGCCAACTTCAAGGTCCCGCGGCACGTCGAGATCGTCGACGAGCTGCCCACCAACGCTTCCGGCAAGGTCCTCAAGCACGAGCTGCGGGACCGCGCCCGGACGATCGTGAGCACGTCGTGACGCTGCCCGACGCCACGAACGACTTCCCGGTCCACCTGGGCTCGATGCTGTTCACGCTGATCGAGCCCCACGAGGGCCACGAGCGCGACTACAACCGCTGGTACGAGCGCGACCACTTCTACGCCGGCTGCCTGGTGGGCGAGTGGAACTTCGCGGGCGGACGGTTCGTGGCCACCGCGGCGCTGAAGCGCGAACGGCTCCCGGCGGCGCCACCCCTGACGGGAGGCGACGGCAGCCGCGGATCGTTCCTGTCGCTGTACTGGATCCACCGAGGACACCACGACGACTGGGCGGCGTGGGGTGGACGGACGGTTAAGCGGCTGCACGCAGACGACCGGATGTGCCCGCACCGCGACCACGTGCACACGAAGCTGTACGCGTTCGACTGGGCGCTCGGCCGCGACCCGGACCCGGTCCCGGTCGAACTCGCACTCGACCACCCGTTCCGGGGCCTCGCGGTCCTCGCCGGGACGGCCACGCGATCGACGGCCGAGGTCGATGCGTGGTTCCGTGACACGGCGCTGCCGTCGGCTCTCCCGGGGTCCGGGGCGGCGCTGGTCGCGCGTTTCTCGCTCCTTCCGATGCCTTCGGACGCCCCCGGCGTCCCCCCGGAGACCGCGGACGAGGGCCGCTTCCTGCACCTGTACTTCCTCGATGCCGACCCGGCCGAGGCCTACGCCGGTCTCCTACCGGGGCTGGTCGACGGACTCGAGACGGAGGGGTTGGCTGAGGTCGAACTCGCTGCACCCTTCCACGCCACGGTGCCCGGCACCGACCGGTACGTCGACGAGATCCGCTAGATGGATCTGGCGTACACCCCCGAGCAGGAGCGCTTCCGGGAGGAGCTCCGGGTGTGGCTCGCGGAGGCGCTGCCCGAGCTGCCGCCTGAACCGGACCGTGACGACTGGCCGGCGCGCCGCGAGTACGACACCCGCTGGCAACGGATGCTCCACGACGCCGGGTACGCCGGCCTGACGTGGCCGGAGGAGGTCGGCGGCAGGGGCGCGTCGCCGACCGAGCACCTCATCTTCCTGGAGGAGACCGAGCGCGCCGGGGCGCCGTACGTCGGGGTGAACTTCGTCGGGTTGCTCCACGCGGGCCCGACGCTGATCGCCGAGGGTTCGCAGGCGCAGAAGCGGGCACACCTGCCGCGCATCCTGCGGGGTGAGGAGGTCTGGTGCCAGGGGTTCTCAGAGCCCGATGCGGGCAGCGACCTCGCGTCGCTCAGCACCCGTGCCGTGCGCGACGGTGACGACTACGTCGTGAACGGGCGCAAGATCTGGACCTCGCACGCCCAGGTAGCCGACTTCTGTGAACTGCTCGTCCGCACCGATCCCGACGGCGACAAGCATCACGGCATCACGTGGCTCATCATGCCGATGGATCGCCCCGGGATCGAGGTCCGCCCCCTCACGACGATCGCGGGGTCCGGCGAGTTCTCCGAGGTGTTCCTCGACGATGTCCGCGTCCCGGTAGCCAACCGTGTGGGCGACGAGGACGATGGCTGGCGGGTCGCGATGGTCACGTTCTCCTTCGAGCGCGGCACGGCGTTCGTGTCCGAGCTCGTCCAGACTATGGTGCTCGTAGAGCGCCTCACCGACCTCGCACGTGGGCTGCCGCGCGCCGGTGGGACCGCCTGGGACGACGCCGGTGTACGTCGCGAGTTCGCCCGCATCGTCGCGGAGCTCGACGCCCTGTGGGCGCTGACGAAGCGGAACGTCACTCAGGCGGAGGTCGACGGGACACCCGGGGTGGGAGGTTCGGTGTTCAAGCTGGCGTACTCCGAGCTGCGCCACCGTCTCGGGGATGCCGCGATGCGCCTCCTCGGTGCGTCGGGGCTGTCGCTGGAGGACATCGACAGCGTCGCCGGTGGCGAGCACGTGCGCGGGTGGCTCCACGCGATGTCGCTGACGATCGCCGCCGGGACCTCGGAGATCCAGCGCAACATCATCGGGGAACGTGTCCTCGGTCTCCCCAAACGGCGCTAGCGGAGAGGAGCGGACCATCCACTTCGATCTGGACGACACGGAGCGGTCGCTGCGCGACGCGATCGGTGACCTGTGCGCGGGCCGGGTCACCAGCGAGCGGGTGCGGGGTGCCGCGGACACCGGCGGTGTGGACCGCGACCTGTTCCGCGAACTCGGCGAGGCCGGGGTGTTCGCGTTGCGGCGACCCGAGCACGAGGGTGGGCTCGGTCTGGGCATGACCCACGCGACGGTGGTGTTCGAGCAGCTCGGCTGTTCGCTCGTCCCCGGTCCGCTGGTCGAGACGCACCTCGCGGCCGGGCTGGTCGACGGCGCCGCTGACGGCCGCACCGTGGTCGGGGCGCCGCTTGGCGACCTGTTCCCTGCGGCCGCCGACGTCGTCGTCGTTCCCCGCGAGGACGGTCTTTACCGGGTGGATGACCCGGCCGGGGAACCGATCGACCGACCGCTGGATCCCGTGACCCCGTTGCAGCTCGCCACCGCTCAGGACGGCGAACCGATCGCCGGTCCTGACGACGCCCGACGCTGGCGCCGGGAGGCGACCGTGCTGCGGTCGGCGTTGCTGCTCGGCATCGCGCTGCAGACGAGCGACGACGCGACCGCCTACGCGAAGCAACGCGAACAGTTCGGCGTCGCCATCGGCGCGTTCCAGGCGATCAAGCACCGCTGCGCGGACATGCTCACCCGCGCCGAAGTCACCCGAGCGTCCGTGTACGCGGCGGCCGCGACCCTCGATGATCCCGAGGTCGGCGACGTCGAACGTGCGGTCGCGGGTGCCGCGATCCTGGCAGCGGAGGCCGCGGTGCGCAATGCGAAGGCGAACATCCAGATCCACGGAGGGATGGGCTTCACGTGGGAGGTCGACGCTCACCTGTACCTCAAGCGCGCGGCCGTGCTGGCGGCGGCCGAACCCGCGGCCGGTCACGCCGAGGTGATCGCGAACCGCTTGGGCGCACACGCCTGAACGACGCTCCGACGATGAGGAGACGAGCCATGACACGACGACTCGAGATCGAGGTCGACAAGGACACCTGCATCAGCGCGGCGTTCTGCGTGGCGTCGGCCCCGGAGAACTTCGAGCTGGACGACGCCCGTCGCTCCCAGGCGATCACCTCCCCGGTCGAAGAGTCCCCCGAGGTCTGGGAGGCGCTGGAGGGCTGCCCGGTCGAGGCGATCAGCGCTCGGGACGCCGAGACCGGCGAACGCCTCTTCCCACCCCGGTGAGGGTGCGGGAGGACGATCCCGAGCGGCCGTGGACCGACGCCGGCGTCTTCGCGGCGGCCCCCGGCGTGTACCGGATCCCCTTGCCGATGCCGAACGACCACCTGCGGGCCGTGAACGTGTACGCGGTGCTGAGCGCGGGGACGCTCAACGTGATCGACTCCGGGATCGCGGATCGGACCTCGCGGGAACATCTCCGATCCGCCCTGGACGCGCTGGGCTGCCACCTGACGGACGTCACACGCTTCCTCGTCACCCACATCCACTACGACCACTACGCCCAGGCGCTCGCGTTGCGGGACGAGCTGGGCTCGCGCGTCGAGCTGGGTCGACACGAGGAACGCTCGCTCGTGGCGCTCGCCGAGGGGTACCCGCCGTTCCACGAGCAGGTGGCACAGCTCCGACGGTACGGGGCCGCCGAGATCGCCGAGGCCGTGGTCTCACGCGCCAAGCCCGGGGCGCGGGAGATGATCACGGCGTTCCCGGACAGGTGGTTGGAGCACGACACCGACGTCGAGGTGGGCGACCGGTCCCTCCGGATCGTCGCCACGCCGGGACATACGCGGGGCCACGTCGTATTTGAGGACGCGGTGCACGGGTTGCTCTTCGGGGGCGACCACGTCCTCCCGCACATCACCCCCTCGATCGGCTTCGAGCCGGTTCCGCCGTCGCTTCCGCTTGCGGACTACCTCGGCTCGCTGGGTCTGGTCCGAGCACGCGACGACGCGCGTCTCCTGCCGGCGCACGGCCCGGTCGCCGACAGCGTCCACGCGCGGATCGATGAGCTCTTCGCACACCACGACGAACGTCTGTCGGACGCACGGGAGGCGGTCGTCGACGGCTACGTGACCGCCTACCAGGTTGCGGAACGCCTGACGTGGACGCGGCGTGGCCGGAAGCTGGACGAGCTCGATCCCTTCAACACGATGCTCGCGGTCCTCGAGACCGGCGCGCACCTCGACCTGCTCGTCGCTCGCTCCCAGCTGTCCCGAGAGGAGAACGACGGGATCCTGGAGTACCGGGACTTCTCCTGAGACTGGGCACTGGACCGTCGAGCTACACGTCGCCGTGGCTCCACCAACCGGTTGCACCGTCGATCGCCTCGCGGATGAGGTCGGCGTGGCCGGCATGCCGCGCCGTCTCGGTGGTGACGTGCAGCAGGATCCAGTGCAGGGTTGGCTTCCCGGCGAAACCCGATGACGCCTGCGCGACGTCATCGAGGTCAGCTTCAGAGATGATGGCGTCGGAGCGGGTGATGGCATCCCGGTACAGCTGCCGCAGCTCATCGGGCGGATCGGCCAGGGCGCTAGTCCAGTCCGAGTTCTCATCGGAATCCCGATCGGCCGAGGCGAACGGCGCCGGCGCGGGCCGACCGGCGAAGACCTGGTGGAACCACCATGTCTCGACCATCGCGCAGTGTTTGAGCAGCTCGGTGGCGACATCCTCGTCACGCTGGTCATCACCGAGGGGCCCGCGAACGGGACGTGTACGTGCCGTCGGGCTCGACTGGGAACGGGTAGCCGCCGACAGCCGGCTCGAACCGACTCGTGGGAGGGTCTACTTTCACGGCCCTCGCCCCGCTCGCCGATCCCCGTCTTCGTCCGACGCTCGTTGCTGCACCAGGCCATGGCCCAAGCGCTGCTGTGGGACTGGATCTGGATCAACCCTGCCGCCGGAGCCTCCCCACCCAGGACACGAAAGTTCGAGATTCGCCCGCCCGAACCGGCCTGGGTGGCCGACCTGCTTACCTGGACCGAAACCAACAAGCCGCTGCTGTCGCGGAAACGCTGTCGGACATCATCGCGACCGGCAACCGGGGGAGTACCGGACCGCACCATGGCATCACGACAGGTACGGGAGAACACCCGTCCGTCACAGATGTCGGATACTTCGATGCGTCGGTCACGTACCCTGTCGGTATGGCCTTCGAGCGCATCACGACCGATCCTGCACGTATGCGGGGGCTGCCGTGCATCCGCGGCACAAGGATCACGGTGAGCGCGATCCTCGGCCAGCTCGCGGCCGGCCGCTCGGTCGACGGCTCGTTGCTCGCGGCGGGACAGTCGGCTCGGCCACAGGCCCACACCGCCCTCGCCGACGAACCCGTCGGGCTCCGGCGGAGCGGATCCCAACCGGCGCAGTACCTCGCCTCCCCAGAGCAAGCTGGACTCGGCAGTACCGAGGTCGAACCGCGCGAGCGTGGCGGCGCACTCGTCCGGGGTCATGTCGAGGCCGCAGGAACGGAAGAGGTCGGCGAGAGTCTCGGGCCCGGTCGCAGAGCGAAGCCCCTCGTACCGCACCTCCACGTAACGATCGGTCAGCT
>JAHWKY010000061.1 GCA_019347575.1 Actinomycetota bacterium
GGCCGGCAACGCCGGCCCCTCCCCCCTCAAGGGGGGAGGCATGACCGTTCGGACCGAGACGCGAGACGAGATCCTCGTCGTCACCATCGACCGTCCCGAGGTCCGCAACGCCGTCGACCGGCCCACCGCGGATGCGCTCGAGACCGCCTTCCGGGACTTCGACGTCGACGACGCGCTCGCCGTGGCCGTCCTCACCGGTTCGAGTGGGACGTTCTGCGCAGGGGCCGACCTGCAGGCCCTGGCGACCGGCGATCCCGACCGCGTCAACCGCCTGGAGGAGGGCGATCGAGGGCCGATGGGCCCATCCCGCCTGCGGCTGTCCAAGCCCGTCATCGCGGCGATCGAAGGCCACGCCGTCGCGGGAGGTCTCGAGCTTGCCGTCTGGTGTGACCTGCGCGTCGCTGCCGATGACGCCATCCTCGGCGTGTACTGCCGGCGCTGGGGCGTTCCCCTCATCGACGGCGGCACGGTCCGACTGCCGCGGCTGATCGGTACGTCGCACGCCTTGGACCTGATCCTGACCGGGCGGGGCGTCAGCGGCGACGAGGCGTTGCGGATGGGGCTCGTCAACCGGCTCGTCCCCCGGGGGCAGGCACTCGAGGCAGCGGTGCGGCTCGCGCGGGAACTCGCGGCGTTCCCCCAGGCGTGCCTCCGGGCCGATCGTTCGACCGCCCTGCGCAGCATCGACCTCGACCTCCCAGCCGCACTGCAGCTCGAGCACCGGACCGGTGTCGCCAGCATGGCCGACGGGGCGATGCTCGCGGGGGTCGCGCGCTTCAGCGAGGGCGCGGGGCGCCACGGTTCGTTCGAGACCTGAGCGCGGTTCGCTACCGTACCTTCCGTTCTCGCATGACCGGAGCGCTCACGTGGCCCGCACCGCCCTCGCCCTCCACCGGCTCAGCCAGCTCCTCCAGCACGAGCTCGGTCGCACCGGTGACCTCGACGTCACCCCGGCCGAGGTGCTGGTCCTGGCCATCCTCAGGGACCGCGGCCCCACCTCGGTCGGCGAACTCGTCGATCTGCTCGGCCACCGGCCATCGACGCTCACCACGATCCTCGACCGGCTCAGTGATCGCCGCCTGGTCGTGCGTCAGGTCCGCCCCGACGACCGGCGCAGCTTCCTCGTGCTGCTCACCGAACGGGGACAGGACGAGGCCCTGAGGTCGGAACGAGCGCTCGCCGAGGCCGAGGCGGCGATGCTCGACAGCCTCGATCGGGACACCGCATCGGCGCTCCGATCGGCCCTGGGGACCTGACGACACGGATCTGGCAGGTCCGCTGCACTAGCCTCGGAACCGGAGGGGCTCCATCACCACCAGCGACCGATACGGGAGACCGACGTGCGCGCGACCCGCGAGAACCTGACCCGTGGCGAGGCGCGCACCCGTAGCGAGACCATCACCGACGTCCGCTACGACGTGCACCTGCGGCTGCAGGCCGATGATGGCTTCACGAGCCGCACGACCATCATGTTCGCCGCCGCAGGTACCCCGACCGAGTCGTTCATCGATCTCACCGCGCTCGAGCTCGTCTCGGCCGAACTCAACGGGACGCCTCTCGACGCGGACAGCTTCACGGGGACGCGTGTGGCTCTGTCCGCCCTCCGAGCCCGGAACCGACTCGAGATCGAGGCCCGCCACGAGTACTCCAACGAGGGCATGGGACTGCACCGGTTCGTCGATCCCGTCGACGAACGCATCTACCTGCACAGCCAGCATGAGCCGTTCGACGCCCACCGTACGTTCGCGTGCTTCGACCAGCCCGACATCAAGGGACGCTTCCGCATCACGGTGACGGCCCCCGCAGGTTGGACGGTCATCTCGAACACGCCCGTGGAGCACCACGAGGACGGCGAGGACGGAGCCACCTGGGTCTTCGCCGAGACCGATGTGATATCCAGCTACCTGACCGCGGTCGTCGCGGGCGACTACCACGCCGTCCACGACCGCCACGGCGACACCGAGCTCGCGCTCTACTGCCGCCGCTCACTGGCGAGCTTCCTCGATCCGGACGAGGTCTTCGAGGTCACGAAAGCCGGCCTCGACTTCTTCGCCGAGACGTTCGGTCGGCCCTACGCCTTCGGCAAGTACGACCAGCTCTTCGTGCCCGAGTTCGGCTCGGGGGCCATGGAGAACCCGGGCTGCATCACCTTCAACGAAATGCACATCTTCCGCTCGAAGGTCACCGACGCCTCACGCGAGAACCGCGCCGACACGATCCTGCACGAGATGGCCCACATGTGGTTCGGCGACCTCGTCACCATGCGGTGGTGGGCGGACCTGTGGCTCAACGAGAGCTTCGCCTCCTTCATGGCCACGTACGCGCAGACCAGCGTCACCCGATGGACCGACGCCTGGGTGACCTTCGGGGATCGGTGGAAGGCGTGGGCGAAGCACGAGGATCAGCTCCCGACCACGCACCCGATCGAGCCCGACGTCCCCGATGTGGAGTCCGTCCACCAGAACTTCGACGGCATCACCTACGCGAAGGGCGCGTCCGTACTGCGTCAGCTCGTCGCGTGGGTCGGCGAGGAAGCCTTCCTCGCTGGCTGCCGCAGCTACTTCGACACCTACGCCTACGGGAACGCGACGCTGAGGGACTTCCTCACCGAACTCGAGGCCGCCTCGGGGCGCGACCTCGATGGCTGGGCGGATCAGTGGCTGCGCCGCGCAGGACTCAACACGCTCGCGGTCGAGCTCGACACCGATGGTGACCGCATCGTCGGCCTCGCCATCGTCCAGTCCGCCCCCGACGAGCACCCCACGCTGCGCGATCACCGCATCAGGGTCGGCCTCTACGACGTCGTCGACGGCCGTCTGGTCCTGCGCGACCGGTTCGAGCTCGACGTGCGGGGCGAGCGCACCGAGGTCCCCGAGGCGGCAGGCGCACCGGTCCCGGCACTGGTGCTTCCCAACGACGGCGACCTCACGTACGCCAAGCTGCGGCTCCACGGCGCCTCGCTCGAGTCCGCGACCGAGCACCTGCACACCCTTAGCGATCCGCTCGCGCGCACCCTCCTGTGGGGAGCGGCGTGGGACATGGTGCGCGATGGCGAGCTCTCGGCGGGAGACTACGCCGACCTCGTCCACCGCAACATCCACGGCGAGGACAAGGTCAGCGTCCTGGCGACGCTGCTGCGCCGAACCCTCACGGCGGTCAAGCTCTACGGCGATCCCGAGCACCGTCCCGGACGGCTCGAGGTCATGACCCGGCACGCCCGACAGGCCCTTGAGGACGCCGAACCGGGCGGCGACGAGCAGCTCGTGTGGGCACGACACTGGGCCGAGACCGCTCGAGGCGAGGCAACGGGGGACGTTCGCCGGCTGCTCCGCGGGGAGCTCCCGTTCGACGGCCTCGTGCTCGATCCCGAACTGCGGTGGCATCTCGTCAAGGCGCTGGCCACCGCCGGGGCGGCCGACGAGGCGTTGGTCGAGGCTGAGCGCGACCGCGACCCGACCGATATCGGCGAGCGTCACGCCGCAGCGGCGCTGGCGAGCCGCCCCGACGCGGCGGCGAAGGACGCCGCGTGGAAGCGGCTCGTCGAGGACGAGGAACTCTCGCATGCCCTCGCGTTCTCGATCGCCCGTGCGCTGCCGCAGCTGGATCAGGAGGACGTGCTCCAGCCGTACGTCGGGTTCTACTTCGACGCGCTCGACCCCGTCTGGAAGCGTCGCAACCTCGATTGGGCCATCCAGTTCTCGAGCACCACGTTCCCGCACTGGGCGGCCGGCGAACCGCTCCTCGAGCGCGTGGACCAGCGGCTCGCGGAGGACGAGCTGCCCCGACCTCTGCGGCGCGTGCTCCTCGAGGAACGCGATACCGTGCTGCGCGTGATGCGAGCCCGCGCCCGCGACCGCTGACCGCAGGAGCCGTCCGTGTGGCGCGTCCAACCGAGCGGCCGAGACCGCGCTCTCGGCCGCCGGTGACCGCGACGCCCCTATCGACGACGCGGATGCGGCGTCGCTCGTACATGGAACGCACTAGTCAGTCCGTGTCATCTTGCATCCAGCACCCGTCCAGCCCTTCCCTTCCCGGCCGCGGTCCGTCAGGATGGGTATCCGAACCGTGACGTGGAGCGACCGATGCTGTCCGATGTGCGCGAAGATGCCCGTCCACACGAGGCGCTGATCCTCGAACACCTCGACCTCGTCCAGCACGTCGTGAACCAGGTCGCGGCTCGCTACCCCCGCCACGTCGACCGTGACGAGCTGTGGAACGCCGGAGCGCTGGGCCTCGTGGACGCCGCGCGCCGCTTCGATCCCGACGCCGGGACCCCGTTCCCCCGCTACGCCGCGATCCGGGTGCGGGGCGCCATCATCGACTCGACCCGGTCGCGGGATTGGGCGCCGCGCACGGTCAGGCGGCGGATCCGTCACGCCAACAGCGCGGCCGAGGACTTCGCGGTCGAGCACGGCCGCCACCCCGAACCTGACGAGCTGGCCGCGGCCATGGGGGTCAGCACCGAGCGGCTGGACCGCATCCGCCGTAACGCGGTGAACGCATCGCTGCTGCATCTCGACCGACCGGTCCGCGCCGAGGAGGGCGAGGAGGCCACGCTCGCCGATCTGCTTCCGGAGCCATCGGAGGACGTGCTTCCCGAACCGCACCTCGAGCAGCGCGAGCTGATCGGCACGGTACGGACCGCGATCAGCTGCCTGCCCGACGTGCAGCGCGAGGTGATCGAGCGCTACTTCTTCGCGGGTGACTACCTGCGCGACATCGCCGACGACCTGGGCGTGACCGAGGCTCGCGTCAGCCAGATCCGCTCCGAGGCGCTCAACGCCATCCGGGCGTACTTCCAGGGTGAGTTCGAGGGCGTCGAACCGGTGGATACCGTTGCGCCTGGCCGTCGCTCGCGCGCCGCGTTCGTCGCGGCGGTCGCGGCACGGTCCACGTGGCGGACACGGCTGGAGGCATCCGACCGCGACGACGAGTGGGCCGAGACGGCCTAGTGCGAGCGACGCCGCATCCGCGTCGTCGATGGAGCGCTGGCACGCGGCCCGCGGGCGACTGCGCGGAGTCGCCCGCTCGCACCCAAGGGACCCCCGACGCCCGCGGTCTGCTACGCGCCCTCGGTCTTCGTCTCGAGGTCGAGCGCAGCCGAGTTGATGCAGTAGCGCAGCCCGGTGGGCTCAGGCCCGTCCGGGAACACATGTCCGAGGTGCGCGTCGCAGTTGGCGCACCGGACCTCCGTACGGACCATCCCGTGGCTGTGATCGGCCAGCGTACGGACCGACGCGTCCGTCTCCGGCTCCCAGAAGCTGGGCCAGCCGCTCCCCGAGTCGTACTTCACCCCGGACGAGAAGAGCGGCGCCTTGCACACGATGCAGCGGTAGGTCCCTTCGTCCTTGGCGTCCCAGTACGCACCACTGAAGGCCCGTTCGGTGCCGCCCTCCTGGGTGACGTGGTACTCCTCAGAGGTGAGGCGCTCGCGTAGGTCGTCGCTCATGTGACGGCTCCCTTCTCGCACCCGCCGGGTATCCAGCCTGGAGGGCAAGGTACGTGGCAGCGGCGCGGCCCGCTCGCGTCGGGGCGTCCGACCTGGTATGCCTCGCGGTACCAGAGGAAGGAGGTGGTCCGTTTTGAAACCGAGTGATAGTTACGGGACCCTGGAGGTGCGGGGCCGCTAGGCCCGGCACGCTGGACCACCTGGCGAGTACGAGCCTCGCACCCGCGGAACTTCCGGTCGGGACGTCGTCCCACCCGGCACCAACGGGATCCGTGGTCTCCAGCGCTACGAACACGGAGGGCGCGCCACGTGGCGCGCCCTCCGTCCGTTCGGCGCCCTACCCCAGACCCTGGAGCCACGTGGCCAACGCCGCACCGATCTCGTCGGGGCTGTCCTCCTGGAGGAAGTGGATCCCGGCGACCGTCACCTCGGTCTGGTTCGGCCACGTGCGGCAGTACTCGCGCTGCGCCCCGCTCAGGATGCTTCCCGGATCGGCGTTGACGAACAGCTTGGGCACGTCGTCGCTCTCGGCGAGCCAACCGCTGTAGGCGGCGACGATGTCGTGGACGTCCGCGGGCTCCCCGTCGATGGGGATCTCACGCGGCCAGGTCAACGTCGGTCGGCGGCTCTCGCCGCCTCCGGCGTACGGGCGCCGGTAGACCTCCATCTCGTCGTCGGTGAGATCGCGCAGGACCGACGCCGGGAGGATGCGTTCGACGAAGACGTTCCGGTCGAGCACGATCTCCTCGCCGGCCCCGGACCGCATCGCCTGGAAGATGCCGCGGGCGGCCTCCGGCCAGTCGTCCCAGGAGAGCGGCTGCACGATCGCCTCCATGTAGGTGATCCCTCGCACCCGGTGGGCGTGACGCCGCGCCCAGTCGAAACCGAGCCCGGAGCCCCAATCGTGGACGACCAGGGTGATCGGGTCGGCGGGCACCACCGCGTCGAACCAGGCGTCGAGGTAGCGACGGTGCTCGACGAAGCGGTAACGGTCAGGCCCACTGTCGGGGAGTGCGTCGGACTCCCCCATGCCGATCAGGTCGGGCGCGAGGCAGCGACCGAGGTGCTCAACGTGCGGGATGACGTTGCGCCACAGGTACGACGAAGTCGGGTTGCCGTGGAGGAACACGATCGGCGCGCCGTCGCCGACGTCCACGTACGCCATCGCGACGCCGCCGATGTCGATGCGTTCCCGCGGGTGAGGGTCGTCCGAGCGGAGCGGCACCGACTCAGGCGGACGAGGGCTGCCGGCCGATACCGCTGCCGGGGGTGAGGTCACCGTCCGGCTCGAACACCGCCAGTAGATCCTGCAGCTGGTGCGCACGCGAGGGGTGGCGCAGCTTCGCCAAGGTCTTCTTCTCGATCTGGCGGATGCGCTCGCGTGTCAGGTCGAACAGCTCGCCGATGTCCTGCAGCGTGTGCTCCTCGCCATCCATCAACCCGTAGCGCATCAGCAGGATCGTCCGCTCACGCTCCGACAGGCCTTGGAGCACCGCGTTCACCTGCTCCCTCGCGGTCAGCTGAGCCGCCTGGCGCTCGGGGTCGTCCGCGGACGGATCGGTGAGCAGGTCGCCGAGCGTGGCGTCGCCGTCCTCTCCGACCGGCTTGTCGAGCGAGGCGATCATCTGCACCGCCTCGCGCACCTCGCGGACGCGGTCGACCGATAGGTCGGCCGCCTCCGAGACCTCGATCTCGGTCGGCTCGCGCCCGAGCATCTGGCGCAGCTCGACCTCGGCGGCACGGATCTTGTTGCGCAGCTCCCATACGTGAACGGGGACGCGGATGGTGCGGCCGCGGTTGGCGACACCGCGCTGCAGCGCCTGGCGGATCCACCAGACGGCGTAGGTGGAGAACTTGTACCCCTTGGTGTGGTCGAACTTCTCCACGCCGCGGATGAGTCCGAGGTTGCCGTCCTGGATGAGGCTGAGCAGGTCGACGCCGCGTCCGCGGAACTTCTTGGCGCTCGCGACGACCAACCGCAGGTTGGTGCGGACCATCTTGTCCTTGGCGCGCTCCCCGTCCTGCACGATGCGGGTCAGCAGCGCCTTCTGCTTGGGGGGGAACTTCAGGTCCTCGTCCTCGAGCATGTCCTTCGCTGCCAGACCCGCCTGGTAGCGCTTCGCCAGGTCCTGCTCGTCCTCCGCCGTCAGCAGCTCGTGGCGACCTGCCTCGTTGAGGTACTGGCGCACCGAGTCGGTCGAGAGCGTCAGCGGCTGTGCCTCGGGGCGCTCGATCTCGTCCTCAGCGACCGTGAGGTCGTCGACGACCTCGGCACCGAGGTCGCGAGCCCGCTGGGCGAGCTCCTCAGCCCACTCGTCGCCGTGGTTCAGCGGATCGTGCAGCTCGTGGATCTCGGACAGGAGCACGTAGCCCCGTTGCGTCGCGCGATCGAGGAGCTCGGTCACGACCGGGTCATCGATCACCGCGTCGCTGTTGATCGCCGTGGTGTCCAAGGTCCTCCCTCGAGTCGGGGTCCGTGGTGTCGCGGGCGCGCGTTACGCGGCATCCTGCGGGGCGTCCGAGTCCTTCTCGGCTCGCGTTCGAGGTCGGCCTACCCCGTCACGACTGAAGGTCACACACGTCCAGGTGGTTACTACGCCGCCGGGTGGCTGTTCTCCTGCGGTCGACCCGAACACGCTGACAGGGAGAGTCGAGAGCGCGCGGCGGGGTGTCCGCCCGCGTCACGCTCGGCATCACGCTGCGGTGTACCGGGGTGACCGTTGCAAGCCACTGTACCGGACCGCTCCAGGTTCGTCCTGACAGCCGTTCCCCGTGCCGGATCACCCTGCTGCCGGGGCTCGGAGGGGCAGGAGCACGTGGAAGGCTGCGCCACCACCGTGCTGGTCCTCGACCCACACCTCCCCCCCATGCAGGGCCGTCAGAACATCTCGAGGTTCGCTCGGACCGACGCCACCTGCGCGGCGGTGCGGTCGCGGAACAGGGTGATCGCGGCGAGGTGCCCGAGCCGGTCCACGATCTCGAACGCGGCGTCGCCGGGTCGACGGACCTCAGCGTGGTAGAGCGCGAACGTACCCAGCAAGGTCCCTGCGGCATCCAGCAGCGGGGTCGACCAGGCAGCGCGGATGCCGTACGGCGCCACCCACCGGAGGAACGGCCCCCAGGATGGGTCCGAGCCCACGTCAGGGGTGATCACCCGCTCACGCAGGGCGGCGGCCTTGCCGCAGGTCCCGCCGCGACGTCCCACGCGGACGTGCTGGCAGCCGGCGATGAACGATGCGGGGAGCGAGGGCGCGGCGACCATGTGCAGCTCGAGTCCAGCTGGGTCCGCGATCATGACCGAGCAGCGCCACCCCTCCACGAAGCGTTCGACGGCTCGGGCCGTGTCCTGCAGGACCGTGTCGGTCGCCACGCCTGTGGCGACCGACACGAGGATCGAACGCTCAGCCCTGATGAGTTCGGCTTCGTCGCGGACCGCCCCGACTATCGCGGGGCGCGGCCCGTGCGGGATCCGCCCTCTCCAGGTCCCGTCACCTCTCCCCGAGGTCGCTCCCACCATGCGCGCTCCGAAACTCCGCCCGTGCTTCGAGTATCCAGGAAGGCCCGCGCCTGGGAACGACCCAGCCGGGTGGTTCATACCCCACCGGAAAGGTGGGCCCACGTCATGGCCTCGATGGGCTAGCCCGCTGACGTTGACACCCTCCGGCGCGGCGCAGCGGAGCGCCCTCGGCCCGAACTCGTCACCCGATCGAGCCGGATATCGCGCCGAACCGGGAGAAGACTCGACGCTCCGCCCAGCTCTCAGGAGGATCTAGGGGGAAGTGCGCGAGAGAGGACTTGAACCTCCACCCCCTTACGGGGACACGGCCCTCAACCGTGCGCGTCTGCCTGTTCCGCCACTCGCGCGAGTCGCTCACGAGACGTGAGCGGGCCGCAGGATACCGACTCCCCGCCCAGGCCCACGAGCGCCACCTAGCCAACGTCGCGTGCCGCCGTGGCGCTGACGGCCCAGGACGGAGCCGACCAGAAGGCCAGCCCGGGCCACGATGATGGCCGGACGCCGTCGATGTCGGTGTGCCACGCGTGAGCTACGCCGATGCGGTAGAGCGGAAGGACCGCGGCATCCGCGTGGAGGGCGTCCTGCGCGACGGCGACATCCGGATCGGTGACACGAGCCGCACGGTCGCCCCGCAGCAGCTGCTCGGCGGCCTCGCCGGCCCCGCGCCCCGCCAGAGCCGGACGGGGGGGATCGCGACGCACGAGGAGCGCCCCGTCGCCCGAGTCCTCCCACCGCCTCGCGACCTCCAGGGGCTCGAGACGCACGAGCTCCGCCCCTCCCCCGCGGGAACGGAACTCCCGCTGGAGCGTCCGTGCGGTGAACGAGACCGCCTCCTGGTGGCGGGGCACCAGGAGCGACGGCTGCGGGTCGCCCCCCAGAGCGACCGGCGACCCCTCGCCCGTCCAGGGACCATCCGAACCCGGCAGGACGCCGTGAGCCTCCTCGCCGGTGTCGCCGAGGAGGCCCTCGACGAGGTCCCGCAGACCGACCGCGTCGCGGAACCGAGCACGCCGTTCGCGCGAGGTGGTGTCGTGTCCACCCAGGCCACCGTCCGCACGCCACCAGAGCCCCACCCAGGTCCCCCCGAGCGGCGCGGCCGCTTCGATGCCGACCAACTCGTCCGCGCGCGCCACGGGGTTGAGGGCCAGGTAGCCGACGGCCACGTCCACCTCCCGGTCCGCGAGCAGTCCGAGAGCGGTCTCGTAGGACGGGGTGAACAGCACCCGCAGTTCGGCGAGTGCTGGCGCGCCCAGGGGTGAGTCCGGGTTGGCCGTGAACACCAGCTCACGTCCCGGTGTGACCTCGTCGAGCGTGAACGCCCCGCCCGAGACCGGCACCGCGTCGCGGTAGGCCTCGACGCCTCCCTCCTGGATCACGTGGGCCGGCAGGATGCTGCGACCACCGGAGAACAGGTGGGGCCAGCGGCCGTAGGGTCGCTCGAACCGCAACCGGACGCGGTTCTCGGCGACCGCCTCCGCCGCGAGGATCGCCGTGAACTCCTCCGCGACCTCGCTCGAGCGCAACGCCGCGATGGTCTCCACCACGTCGCCAGCGACGACGGGGCGGCCGTCGCTCCACCGGCCCCAGCGCTGCTCCCCGTTCCGGATCACGCCGTCCTCGCACACCTCGACCCCGTCCTCCAGGGGCACCCGGAACGCCGCCCGCCCCTCCGCCCCCCGCACCCGTCGATCGAGCTCCTGGGCCTCCGCGGAGATCCGGATCGGATCGGAGGGAGCCCCACTCGATTCGGTCTCGGCCTCGGCGGCGCCTCCTCGACCGACAGCGACTCCCACCTCGACGTCACCGTCGAGGCCCAGCCGGGCAACGTCGCCGACGGCGACGTGGACGTCGTCGGCGTCGTCTACTGGGCCGACCGCTACTGGCACACGCACGAGGTCCGGACCGCCCCGCGCACCTACTCGGTCTCGAGCCAGGACTCCCTGGACATCGTCAGCCCCCGCCGCTACGTCTACCCGAACGCCCCGGACGACTGGAGCGACGCCAGCAGCGCC